>CAKQMM010000008.1 GCA_934254755.1 uncultured Clostridia bacterium | reverse complement strand
ACGAAAGTTACGTCGACAAGTACGTTCGTTTTCGGCGGAACGGCTGTACCCGGGGTTACTTATTATTACGAGGCGAAAGACGCCACAGGTAAAATTACCGAGCGCGGAACGATAAAAACGGCGGACTTACCCGTAAGAATAATCGACGCGCCCGGCGGAATAAACATTCGCGACGTGGGCGGCTGGCCTACCGAAAGCGGAAACAGCGTTGTATACGGTTTAGCGTACCGCGGGGCGCAACTAAACGGTTATAAGGGCGGCGCAAAACTTTCCGCGGAAGGCATAAAAGTTTTTCACGACGAACTCGGCATAAAAACCGAACTTGACCTTCGCGGCGCGAGCGACAGCGCGGGGCAGAACTCGTGTTACTTCGGCGCGGACAGAAATTATAAAATGATATCTATTTCGCAGTACGACAGCGCTTTAATGACAAGCAAAACTCAACTTAAAGAAATTTTTGAGTTGTTGTCGGACGAAAGCAATTACCCCGTGTATTTTCACTGCAACGCAGGGGCGGACAGAACGGGTACCGTTGCGTTTTTGTTAAACGGGCTTTTAGGGGTTTCGGAAAGCGACCTTACGAAAGATTTCGAACTGACGTCTTTCGGCGGCGGTAAACGCCTCAGAAGCAAAGATACCGGCAGTGGTTACGATGATAGCGGAGTTTTCCAAAACGACGGCAGCAACTACGTTGCCTGGGGCAAAACCGTTAAGTACGTTAAAGATAATTACGTTAAAAACGAGGGCGAAACTCTTTCGGACGGTATAGAAAATTATCTTCTCGATATCGGCGTAACGCAAAACGATATCAATAAAATAAAGGTGCTTATGCTCGGGCTTAAAACAAAAGACGGCGAGCATAATAAGAGCGCGACTTGCGAAAAAAACGGCGTTAATCGTTACGAGCTTAACGGGGAAAGTTTTGACGTAACGACCCCGGCTTTAGGACACGATTTTACCCTTGAAAACGGTGCGGCAACCTGTAAAAGTTGCGGATTGCGCGGCGAATACGCCCATTTAAACGCCGAAGTTTCAACCGCGTTCGATATTAAAAAAGAGTTATCTTTAACAAGCGTTTCGGTTACGGATAAATACGGTAAAAACGTTGAATCCGCGCTTACGTTCGATAAAACCGACGCCGGCGAAGATAAAACGTATATAGTAAAATCGGGCGAAAAAACGATTATTGCCGAAGTTTCGGTTTGGTCTAAGATAATCAGCACCGAAAAAGACCTTAAAAACGCAAACGCTTACGCCGCCGTAGTCGCCGCGGCTAAAACTGTAAAAGGATATTATTTATTCGGCGCGGATATTTCGCTGAGCGGAAAATTCAAAAAAACCGACGCTATCGGATATAACGCGTACGGATATACTTTTACGGGGTTAATCGACGGTAACGGCAAAACGATAAGCGGTCTTAACACCGAAAACGGCGCAGCCCTCGTTTATTCGTTTAACGGCGAAATAAAAAACCTTACGGTTAATGGCGAGGCGACCGACGACGGGGCGCAATTCTTGTGCGCGTCATCGTACGGCGGAAAAATTTATAACGTAAAAGCCGAGGTCGTCCTCGGAGAAAAAAGTCTTGAAACGGCTAATTCGGCGATTTTGGGAAATATCGGCGAAAACGGCGAGATTTCCGAAATTTTTATTGAAAACGTAACCGTGATAGAAAGTTCCGCCGTCGATAAAAAGGTAAACCGTAAAAAATCGAGCGCGTTAGGCAAAATTTTTAATCAGGTAGATAAGCAAAAAATTTTAATCGACGGGCTAACCGTCGTAGGGATTCGCCCCATAATAACCGCTGTGTTCGATGATTACGACGTGGCCGGCGAAGTTACGCTTAAAACCTTTTTAGGCGACGGAGTGAAAAACGTTACGATTATAAATACCGTTTCCGCTTACGAAAAACAGTAACCGAAAATTATCATTTTTAAGATTTTATTATCTTAATAACAACGTACATAACAACGTACCTATACGCAAAATATGCGTAAATAAATATTTGGAGGGAATATATGAGACACACTTTTAAGACGCTGCTGTTAATGATCTGCGTCGTCGCAACGGTATTTGCCTTTGCGGCTTGCGATTCAAAGACGCCCGCGCCTGAAAAAAACGTAATCGAAGCGCCCGTTATAGAAAGTAAAGTTTATAACGGTAAAGCTCAAAGCGCAAGCATAGCGGCAAGCGACGATTATGACGTAACGGTGAACGAGGGGGGAACGGACGTAGGCGAATACGACGTCGTTCTTACGCTTAAAAACACCGAAAAAGCAAAATGGAAAACGCCCGACGCAAGCGACGAAACCAAAGTTACGCTCAAGTTCGCGATAACCAAAGCGACGAACGAGATAACTTCGCTAACGCTCGAAGGTTGGACGGCGGGCAGCGAACCCAACGCCCCCGCAGCTACCGTCGCTTTCGGTACGGCTACGTTTACCTATTCTGCAGAAGAAAACGGAACGTATTCCGAAACCGTTCCCGTAAACGCCGGCAAGTATTACGTTAAAGCGACCGTTGCGGGTACCGCTAACTACGACGGGGCCGAAAAAATTATATCTTTTGAAATAGGTAAAGTCGCGTCTACCGTCAAAACCGCTCCCGCGGCGCGTGAAAATCTTCTGGTAAACGAAGATTTAAGCGAACAAACGCTTATTACCGCAGGCGAAGCGGAAGGCGGCATAATGGCTTACGCGTTAATCGCAGGGGAAGAAGACGCACCTTCGCAAGAACTTTTAAATCCCGAAAAATGGTCTACCGAACTTCCTAAGGCAAGCGCGGCGGGCAAATACACCGTTTACTATATGGTAAAGGGCGACGCCAACCATTCCGACAGCAAGCTGAATAAAGTTGTGGCTGAAATCGCTAAAAGAGAAAACGCTATATCGTCTTTCGGCGTTGCGGATATAAAGTACGGCGAAATCCCCGCGCCAAGCGCGGTTGCCGCTAACGGAACCGTAACTTTCAGCTACTCTCTTACCGAGAACGGCGATTTTGCGGCATGGGCTGACGTAGAAAAACGCGCAGGCGTGTATTACGTAAAAGCAACCGTCGAGGAAAGCGACGTTTATCTCGGCAACGCTTCGGTTAAGTCGTTTACCGTAAATAAAGCCGACAACGCAATTCCCGACTTTACCGTTGCGGATATTAAATGCCACGAAGCGCCCGTACTTACGGCAACTTCTACCGCAAATACGGCTGTCACCTACAAATACGCTACCGCAGCAGACGGCGAATATCTCGACTTGACTGCCGAAACCTTGCTAATTGCCGGCACCTATTACGTTAAAGCTTACACGGCCGGCAACGAAAACTTCGTCGGCGCGGAAAGCAACGCGGCAACGCTTGTTGTCAACCACGAATTTGCGTGGGATACCACCGATGAAAATCAAGACGTTGAAAAGTGCGCTTGCGGACAGACAAACAGGACGTTTAAAAAGAGTATAAACGAAACGAACGCTCAAAAAGTAGGGCTTAATTTGTCGGTGAAGGACGGAAACGTAGTCGTTGACGAATATTCTTACGCCCTCGTTTCGATTGACGGCGTAGACGATTATACTTCTATAGAAAGCGTAAAATTAGGAACGAAACCCATAACTTTAAATTCTTTTGCCGATGAATCCGAACTTGTCGGCAACAAAATAGCGCTTAACGTTAAAGACTTCGGTATGGCGTACGGCGAACAAAACCTTGTCGTTACGCTCAGATGCGACGGCGGCGATACGCACGACGTAAAAGTAAAAGTATTGCTTGTTTCGGCAACGCTCGCAACTAAAGCCGAGCTTGATAACTTCGGCGCGATTGCAAAGGCGTGCGAAGAAGACGCGACAACTTGGGGCGGCTATTTCGAACTCGGCGCCGATATCGATTATAACGGTTACTGGACGGAATTCTTCGGGGCGAAAAATCGCGATGAACTTGCCGCGATGAATGGTTTCGTAGGCGTGTTCGACGGTATGGGTCATAACGTTAAAGGTCTTTACGTTACGCAAAAATCCGCCGCCGCTAACGGAGCGTTTATAACCAAACTCGGCGCGAACGGCGTTTTACGCAACGTTTCGTTCACGAACGCGCGCGTCGGCAACGACAGAAGTTTGCTTGTTTACAGCGGAAGCGGCTTAATCGAAAACATTTTCATAAAATATTCGATTTTCGGCGCAGACAACTATGACGGATATAACAAAGGGCATAACTGGGGTCAGACAAGCACGATGTTCGCAAGGGGCGAATCGAGCGGCGCGGTAGTTAAAAACGTTATTATCGACGTAAGCGAATGCGTAGGCGTAGCTAAACAGGTCGATACAGTAGCAGGTTATATTATAGGTCAATGCAATAATATCGAAACGTATTCTAACGTTTACGTGGTCGGCGCGTCCGAACAATACACTCGTATTTTAAGAAACAGCGCGTTAAGTACCGAACTCGGCACCGAAAACGACTTCGCGGCGGGAACGCACCACTTCGTTTATAAATCGTTTGCGGAAATGGCTGCCGATACAGAGCGCGACTATACGGAATTCAAGGCCCCGTTGTGGATTTATAAGGACGGCGGAATACCTTACGTGAAGGCGCAAGGCATATCGGCCCCCGTTTTCGTGACGACGGTTTCCGAAATAACTAAGGGTACTTCCGCTGAATTTGCGGCAAGCGAAAATTCGATTTTGACTTTAAGCGAGGCAGCGGTTGCCGCCGGCATCACTTTAGAAAACGGCATAGTAACGGTTCCTGCCGATATAGGCGAAGCGACCTTCACTATTACCGCAACAAGCGTATTCGATCCTACCCTTAAAACCGAAACGTCGTTTAAGGTAATAAAAGTTCGCGAATATAAAACTTTAAGCAAACTTCACGAAATCGACCTTGACCTTGCAAACGACGCAACCGTCAACTCTTCAAAAACCGTCGAAATCGACCTTACCGAAGACTTTAACGGCAACGCTGCGATATCTCTTGTAAAAGTCGGCGACAAGTCGGTAAGCGGATTCGAAGGCGTTCAGATAGTCAACGGTAAAGCAACTCTCGCAGTTTCTGATTTCGGCATAGAATATTACGGAAACAAAGAACTTAAACTTGTTTTCGAATACGACGGAAAAGAATTCGAATATTCTGTTCCCGCATTGTTCGTAACCAAAACCGTTATGACCGGCGACGACAACGTAAGAGCGATTAAAACGCTCGTTACAGCCCTTCAGGGCGGCGGATATTATCGCCTTGGCGAAAACGTTAAGCTCAGCCGCGGTTGGTTTACTACAAGCGATGATTATAGAATAGGCGTAGATTATGCGTTTAAAGGCACCCTTGACGGGCAAGGTTATTCTATAAGCGGATTAAAATTGTCCGGCTGGACTAAGGGCGGCTTTATTCAAAATCTTGCTGAAAGCGGCGTTGTTAAGAATATCGCTTTCCTTGACGTCAGAATCGGCGGAGCGGCTTCTTTGATTTACACAGGTTCCGGCACCATCGAAAACGTATTCGTAAAAGTTTCCGTTATGCCTGCAAACGGTACCGGAGATTACTATAACGAAAACTGGCGCGGCAACGAAGCGACCATCTTCGGTTGCAGACTTGAAACTAATAATGCGTTCACTCTTAAAAACGTTTACGTAGATTTTTCGGCTACGAGCAGCAATCTTGCTGTGTATAAAGATAAAGCTAACGCAATGCTTTTAGGAACGTACGCCGCGACTGCGACGCTTGAAAACGTCGTCGTTACGGGTATGGCTACGGAAGTTGCGGCTAAAGTTACCAACTCTACAGCCGTATACGTTTCTTATGCAGACGGCACTAATAACGGCGTTGCGTTCCCCGCAAGCGGCTGGGACGAAACGTACTGGACGGTTAGCGGATCTACCGTCACTTGGAAAACCAAATAAGCGACCGTTTACAGTATAGCGCGTAATAATCTCAACAAACAACAGCGGACGTCGTTTTGAGCGGCAACGTAAAAAACGGCGTCCGTTTCGTTTATGGCGCTCGTCGGGTTTCGTCGGGTTTCGGCTTCAGCTTAGCGATATGCGCGGCGGTTATACGGCAAGTAGATTCGATTATATTATTTATTGATGATTTTCAGATTTTTTTATAGCATGACGTACAGGGGTTAATTATGAGAGTCGGTATAATAGGTCTCGGCGCGATTTCGCCGCTACATATAAGGGCAATTTTAAATTGCGGGCAAAAAATAACGGCAATTTGCGATATTGACGCCGAAAAACGGCGAAACGTCAACGACGAATTCGGACTTAATGCGGTAGAGTACGGCGATTTTAACGCGCTTATCGCAAGCGGTAAAGTCGACGCGGTTCACGTTTGCACGCCGCACTATCTGCATGCGGAAATTATTTGTAAGGCACTATTTGCGGGGATACACGTCCTTAGCGAAAAGCCTCTCGCAATAAGTTACGGGCAGTTAGGTGAGATAGAAAAAGCTGTTAAAACTTCATCCGCTACGCTCGGGGTGTGTTTTCAAAATCGCTATAACGCGTCGATTTTATACCTTAAAGAATTATTTAATAACGAAGAAATACTTGCGGCAACGGCTAACCTCGTATGGCGCAGGGGTAAAGATTATTATTCTTCCGCGCCGTGGCGAGGCACAAAACTATACGAGGGCGGCGGGGTAATGATAAATCAGGCGATACATACGCTTGATATTTTGCAATGGTTTTGCGGTATGCCCGAAAGCGTTACCGCGCATTGCTCGAACAATTCGCTGAAAGGCGTTATAGAAGTCGAAGATACGGCTTTTGGGCGTTTTACGCTTAAAAACGGCGGTAATTTCGTTATAAACGCAACTAATTCGGCGGCAAGTTGTTTCCCGATATCTATTATGTTTCAGTCAAAGACGGTTGCTGCGGAACTTTCGGGCGATAACCTTATAATAAACGGAAAATTTATCACTAAAACGGACGGCGCGCCGATATTCGGCAAAGAAGAATGGGGCGTTGGACACGGTAAACTGATTAAAGATTTTTACGATTGCCTACGTAGCGGCAAAAAATTCCCCATAGACTTTTACGAAGCGTCAAAAACCGTGAAACTTATACTTAAAATGTACGAGTCAAGCGGCAAAGAAATAAATATATAATAAACCGATATGAAAAAAATTGTTATTTTAGGTTGTGAAAATACCCATGCCGACACCTTTCTCGGCTTTATAAAAAACGACGCCGATTTTTCCGACGTTGAAGTTTTAGGCGTTTACAGCGACGATAAAGCCGTCGCAGAATCGCTTGCCGAAAAATACGGCGTTAAGTCGATGAACGCTTTTGACGAAGCCGTCGGCAAAGTTGACGGCGTTGTAGTAACCGCGCGGCACGGCGCAAACCATTATAAATATGCCGCGCCGTACATAAAAACGGGCGTGCCTATGTTTATCGATAAACCGATAACCATAAGCGAAGACGACGCTTTGAAACTTGCGCGCGAGTGTAAGAAGGCGGGCGTAAAACTTACCGGCGGCTCTACCTGCGTTCATGACGAGCGCGTTCAGACCCTTAAAGCCGAACACGACGGCAACAAGGACGGGAAAACCCTTTCGGGTTTTGTTCGTTGCCCCGTAAATCTTAAAAATAATTACGGCGATTTCTATTTTTATTCGGAACATCTCGCGGGTATCGTATCTACCGTTTTCGGATTTTATCCCGAAAGCGTAAAAGCGTATAAAAACGCCGAAAAAATCACCGTCGTGTTCAGATATAAAGATTACGACGTAATCGGGTTATACGTTGACAAAAATAATTTATATTACGCAATGCGCATCGCCGAAAACGGCGTGCACGGCGAAGAGTTGCCCATAAACGAATTAAATCCTTGTTTTAAGGTTGAATTCGATAACTTTTACGCCTTATTATGCGGAAAAAATCAGCGGCTTTCTTACGAAGATCTCATAGCCCCGGTTTTTGTGCTTAACGCAATTAAAAGGTCGTTGGACAGCGGGAAAGAAGAAAAAGTAAATAAGTTTGAATTGTAAAAATGAATAAACTTATTTTATCCGCTTTTGCGGACGAATACGACGATAACTTAATTAAGCAGTGCGCCGCATTGAATAAACTCGGTATCGAATATATCGAGCTTCGCGGCGTGAACGGCAAAAAAGATACGTTTATAACCTTAGAGCCGCATTTACAGACCTTTTCGGGGTTTAACGCGCTCGTCGGTAAAAGTTTCGATAACCCCTATAAATACGAAAATCGGGAAGCGGCGTTTTTAGACGCGGTAAAAAAATTGAAAGAGTTATTATGAAAACCTTTGTAAAAGATAAATTGCAGGTAGAAATTTTTGAAAACAGAACGCTTATGGGTGAATCCGCGGCGAAAGATATTTCGGCTAAAATAAAAGAATTGCTTGCCGAAAAGAAAGAAATAAATATGGTTTTTGCTGCCGCGCCGTCGCAAAACGACGTTTTGAAAGCGTTGGTCGCCGATAAAACGATAGAGTGGAGCAGAATAAACGCTTATCACATGGACGAATATATCGGGCTGAATAAAAATGCCCCGCAAGGGTTCGGCAACTTTCTTAAAGCGCACATATTCGGTCTTGTGCCGTTCAAAAGCGTAAACTATATCGATATAACGACGACAGATCCCGAAAAAGAAGCCGAAAGATACGGAAATCTATTAAAAGCGAATCCGACGGATATCGTCGTAATGGGTATCGGCGAAAACGGTCATATCGCGTTTAACGATCCCGGCGTTGCCGACTTTAACGATAAAAGGGCGGTTAAACCCGTTCAACTCGACGAAATTTGTCGCAATCAGCAAGTGAACGACGGTTGTTTCAAGACGATTGACGAAGTACCCGCTCGCGCGATGACCTTGACCGTTCCCACCCTCGTATCCGCGCCGTGGTTGTTTTGTATCGTCCCCGCGGCGACGAAAGCAACGGCTGTTTACGAAACTATAAACGGAAAAATCGACGAGCATTGCCCCGCAAGTATTTTAAGGACGAGAGATAATGCGAAATTATATCTTGACGACAAAAGTTCTGCGTTATTATGATTGAAATAAAAAGCGATAAAATAATAACCCCGAACGGCTTGCGTTCAGGGTACGTATATATCGATAACGGACTGATAGACGGTTTTTTCGAGAAACGGCAGGTTAATATTGCTTGCTTAGGTAGTTTCGATTTTACGGGCAAATACGTGTCGCCCGGGTTTATAGATTTGCACACTCACGGCGCAGGCGGTTATCCGTTTATAAACTGCACGAAAGAAGACGTTATAAACGCGTGTAATTTTCACTTAAAACACGGCACCACAAGCATTATGCCGACCGTTTCGGCGGGCGCGTTTGAAACTATGCGGGTAGCCGTAAAAGAAATCGCATCGGTAAAGCGCGGCAATAAGACTAAAAACAACGTAATAGGCGCGCATTTAGAGGGTCCGTATTTATCGGCGAAACAGTGCGGAGCGCAATGCCCTAAGTTCATAACGAAGCCGAAAAAGTCGGATTACACGTCAATTATAGGCGAGTTCGGCGATTCTATAGCGCGCTGGACTTACGCGCCCGAAAACGACGAAACCGGCGAATTTTGCAGGTTTTTAACTTCGCACGGTATAATTGCATCCGCAGGACACACCGACGCGAAGTACTGCGATATGAAAACCGCCGTCGAAAACGGTTGCAATCTCGTAACGCATTTGTATTCGTGTACGTCAACCGTAACGCGCGATCACGGATTCAGAAGTTTGGGCGTGATAGAAAGCACGTTTTTGCGCGACGAGCTTTGCGCCGAAATTATAGCCGACGGCAAGCATTTACCGCGCGAACTTATAAAAATGATAGTAAAAATCAAAGGCGTCGATAAAACGCTTCTTTGCACGGATAGTTTAGCGATAGCTGGAACGGATATAAAAGAAGGCGTAATGAGCGGAACGGAATTCATAGTGGAAGACGGCGTCTGTAAGTTAAAAGACCGTTCGGCATTTGCAGGCAGCGTCGCAACCGCAGATCGCCTTGTGCGGGTAATGACAAAAGAGTGCGGTTTCGATATGGTTACCGCTGTAAAAATGATTACTAAAACGCCCGCAAAACTCGCAAAAATAAATGCGGGCAGCATAGAAAAAGGCAAAAGAGGCGATTTAGTCGTTTTTGACGACTGCGTAAACGTAGAAACAACTTTTGTCAACGGCAAAAAATTCGATTAAACTAAATCTCGGGAGATAATAAATATGAAAAAATTGAATATTGCAATTATCGGACAAGGCAGAAGCGGACGGGATATTCACGGCGCTTACCTTCGTTCGGAACGTAACCTATATTATAACGTAAAATACGTGGTTGATTTCGACGAGCGTCGCCGCAATCAGGCAAAAGAAACGCTTTATCTAGGTTGCGAAACTTTTTCGGACTATCGCGAACTGTTTAACGTTAAAGATATAGACCTTGTGGTGAACGCTTCTTACTCACAGATGCATTACGATATAACGAAAGATCTTATCGAACACGGGTTTAACGTTCTTACCGAAAAACCTTTTGCGAGAAACACCTTTGAATGCGAAACGCTGATTAAGCTTGCGAAGGAAAAGAACGTCGTGCTTGCGGTATTCCATAATACTCAACCCGCGCCTTTTTATTTACACGCCTTAAAACTTGTTAAAGCGGGCGTTTTGGGCGACGTAAAGCAGGTAAGTATACGTTATAATTCTTTATCAAGAAGGTGGGACTGGCAAACCCTTCAAAAATTTATGGGCGGCAGCGCGTACAATACGGGTCCGCACCCGATCGCACTCGGCCTTGGCTTTCTCGATTTTGACGAATCCGCTAAGGTCGTATACTCAAAACTCGACAGAGCTTTAACGAGCGGCGACGCTGAAGATTACGTAAAGATTCTTTTAACCGCGCCTGATAAGCCGCTTATCGATATAGAAATAAATTCTACCGACGCTTTCAGCAATTATTGCCTTAAAATTCAAGGCTCGAAGGGAACGCTTAAAAGCACGCAGGGGCATTACGATATTAAATACATAGTCGACGGGGAAAATCCCGAACAGCCCGTTCGCGAGCATTTTCTCGAAGACGAAAACGGCAACCCACTTTATTGTTCCGAAAAACTTATTACGCACGAAGAATCCGGCGATTATGACGGAACTGCGTTTGATTTCGGCTCCGCCGCGGTTTACGAAAACGTATATCGCGTTCTGACGGAAAACGCCAAGCTTGATATGCCGCTCGAAAATGCCGCAATGGTAATTAACGTAATTGAAACGGTACATGCCGAAAACCCGTTATCGGTTAAATTTATATAGTAAGGCAATAAAAAAAGTAAGTAGTTATGAGCGAAATTTACGGAAAATTCTTAAATAAACTCGGCGGGTACAGGATTGAAAAACTTCCCGACGCAGGCAATTACGAGTATATTTATAAAAACGACGAAATTTTAGTGAAAGTCGACCAGTACGGCATTGTTACCGCAGAGATAAATCCGCCTGTGGGCGAAGCTGTTTTTAAGCGCGAAGAACGCGAAATCGGCTCGCCCGTAAAAGTTTATTTTTCGGACGGAAAAACCGTTTTTAATAATTTTGACGTACTTAAAGCTGATAAATTTACGATTGATTTTTTACCCGAAAAATCGACGTACAAGCTGGTTTTTAATAAAACCGAAGTCGTAACCGAACTGTTCGTACCCGAAAAAAATAAGCGGTTTATAATGAACGTTACGGTTAAAAATCTCGACGAAACGACTAAAAGCTACTCGATTTTAAATTGCGCGTTTCCTTATCTTAACGAACTTTTGATGGCGCCGTGGGATAAACCCGAATGGTATACGAAAACGGAATATTTAAAAGATAAAAACGCGTTTTTAACAACTAAATACAGCGTTGCAGGCAAAAAAGAAGAAAGAAGATATCTGACGATTGTTTCCTCAGATAAAGCGGATTGCAGAGAATTAAGCCTTGAACGACTTACGACCGCAACTAAGAATTTCAGCATTATACCCGACAAAATCGGCGGAGTAACGGAAGATACGCTTTATGCGTTCAAGCAATGCGCATCGTCGCTTAAAAAAGTGACGTTAAGCGGTTGCGAAAGTTATTCGTTCACTCAAACGTTTTCGGTAACGTGCGACGATAAAAATATAGCGGACGATATAAAAAACTCCGTAAAATATTTCGATTTGCAAGCGCAAAAAAAAGAAGAAGAAAAACTCGGAAAAAAATACGCCGAATTATTCTCGGTCAGAACCGTTAAAACGGGCGATAACGATTTTGATAGTTTCGTAAACGGATTTTTACCGCTCGAAATGTACTGGGTATCGTCGCTTGACCGCGGTTGGCCCACGGGCATGCGCGGGGTAAGGGATGCCGCGAACGACTTCGAGGGCATGCTTTGCTACGATAAGGATATGTGCAAGGGCGTAATAGAAAACATTTTTTCTAAGCAACGAAGCGACGGCTGGTATCCTCGCCAGGTCCCGTTCGGAAGCGGCACAAAATTCGATTTAAGAGAGTTCGTGGATTCGGCATGTTTCTTTACCGAGTACGTTTACGATTATCTTTCGTATACCTGCGATTATTCGGTTTTAGAAAAAGAATATCCTTATTTCGATAACGAAACGCTTGAAAGCGGCTTAACGCACCTTAAAAAAGGTATTGACTATCTTTTGAGCGACGACGCTTTGGGCGTTCACGGACTTGTAAAAATGCGCGGAGGCGACTGGCTCGATTGTTTAAGCGGCGTAGGCAAAAAAGGCAAAGGCGAAAGCGTGATGGTATCCTGCCAACTCGTAACGTGCCTTAATTTACTTGTTGAAATATTGACTGAAGTCGGACAGACGGATGACGTTGAAAAATACGAAAAGTCGGGCATCGAACTGAAAAACGCCATAAACAAAGCTGCTTTTAACGGCAGATTTTATAGAGCCGTATACACCGATAACGGTAAGTGGCTGTTCTCAGAAAAAGACGAGGACAATGAAGAAAGGGTTTATGTTCCGACTAATGCCTATGCGGTTATAAGCGGCGTGGCAAGCGGCAAAGAAACCGAAATTTTTAACGAAATCGCAAAACTAAAAACTAAGGAAGGTTATAAACTTTTTTCAAAGCCGCTCGGCGAAAAGTTTATAGACGGTATAGGCAAAATGGGTACGGGCGATTTTCAGCCGTACTTTGCCGAAAACGGAAGCGTATACAATCACGGCTCGCAATGCTTTTTAATAAGGGCGCTTGCAAAAGCGGGAAGATACGAAGAAATATCGGACGTGCTCGGTTACGCCTTACCTCTTTATGCCGATAAACACGCACCCGAAAAGACTTGTTCCGCACCTTACGCTATAACAAACTGCTATCATTTAGTTCCGTCGTTTTACGGCAGAGCGGGGTTTTCCTTCTTAACAGGCAGCGTTGCTATGATAGAACGGGCAATCTATTCGTGGATGTTCGGTCTTAACTTCGCTTTAAACGATATCGTTATAACCCCGTGCGTTCCGAAAGAATACGCAAACGCAGAAATAACCACGCCGTTTAACGGGCGTCGCATAACGATAAGATACGTCGGTTACGGCGCAAAAATAATTTTTGCGGAAGTTGACGGCAAGCAACTTACGTTATTAAACGACAATCGTTCGGTTAAAATTAGTAAAGCGTCGATTTCAAGCGATATTACGGTTACTATAAAGCTTTTACAAAATCAAGATATAATTTAAACGCTGAATTTTAACTTTCAGCATTATAAACCGCTTACAAAAAACTCACTTGCAAAAGCAAGTGAGTTTTTCCGTGAAAAATTATTATCTCTAAATATCTATCAAATGCCGCCTTAAACCGCGTTTTACGGCGTTAAAACTTAAACGGTTTGATAATATTCCTTCTTCATTAAAAAGTACGCAATTACGAAGAAAATCGGCACGTTAAGGCTGATGAGGCAGGGCAAAAGTATGTGATTATACACGTCTTTAATGCTCGTGTAATCAATCTGCACAATGGCGGCTACCGCTATCGCAATAATAATCGCGCTGATCGAAACGATTAAAGCAATCTCTAAAACGTCTTTAAACTTAGGCGGGTTCTTAATCGCGTACGTTTTGTCTGCGAAATAAATTATGGTAAAAACGAGCGGAACGACGGCGGCTATAAGCGTTATTTTAAGCGTAGTTAAAAAGTTAAAGCCGACCCCCGCAACGAAAATCAGGTTGAAAATCATAAGTTCGGCAAACAATAAACCTATCCAAATAAGCGACGCGTGCATATTTAATAAATTAAGCAGCGTTTTCGTGCCCTGATAGCGGTTTGTGTCGTTTGCCGTTTTGATTTTAACCCCTTCTTTTTCGGCGAGAAGGTAAACGTCGTCGTAGTTAAATTGCGGTTCCGCGCTCTGCGTTTGGTTCAAAAATTCCTCGTTCGGGCGACCCTTTTCGTTTTTTGCTTTCGGATATAAGTTTTCAAGCAAAGTTTTGTACTCTTTGCCGGTATCGCTTACCGAATCGAAGTCGATTTCGCGCTCGCCGTAAAGCTCTTCGGGTTTAGCAGGAGTGAACATTGCCGCATAACCGCCGTTATCCGCGCTACCGTCTTTAGACTTAACGGCAGTTGAATTTTTATCAAAATCACCGTAATTATATGTGTTTTTCGCGTTTACGTTAAGAACGTCGTCATTGGTTGTAAAAGTATAATCGCCGTTCAAATAATCGTCGTAGGACTTTTCGATTCTAACCTTTTCTTCTTTTTTAGGTTCGGCAGGTTTTTTAGCCTCATGCGGTTTTTTATCGGTTGCGGTTGAGGCTTTTGCCTGAACTATTTCAACCGG
>CAKQMM010000007.1 GCA_934254755.1 uncultured Clostridia bacterium | reverse complement strand
CGGCAAGGCGGTTGAAGACGTTTACCCCGTAAGCGTTTTGAACAGCGTTATCGACCCGTTCGTAAATTACGATAAATATATCGCTCTTGCGACCGATAAAGACCTTAAACTTATCGTGTCGAACACCACCGAAGCGGGTATTTGCTATAACGGAAACGACGATTTTAACGGGTTTGAAAACATAACTTATCCCGCAAAACTAACAAAGTTTTTGTTCGCACGCTATAACGCGGGGCTTGACGGAGTTTATATGATGCCCGTCGAACTTATCGACAACAACGCAGACGAGCTTTACAAATGCGTTGACAAGTATATCAAACTTTGGAATCTTCCCGAAGGGTTTAAAAAGTGGAACGACGAAAAGAACTTCTACTGCAACACCCTCGTTGACCGCATAGTTTCGGGCTACCCGCGCGACGAAGAAACGAAAAATCACCTTTGGAATTTAATCGGCGAAAAGGACGAGCTTATGTCCGTCGGCGAACCGTTCGGGCTTTGGGCGGTTGAAAACAAGGGCGATATCAAAAACTTCGTAAAAGAGGGCAAGCATAATATCGAAGTCGTTTTGACCGACAACATTAAATATTATAAAAAGCGCAAAGTGCGCGTGCTTAACGGCAGCCATACGAACCTTGTGCCCGTGGGGCTTTACCTTGGCAAAGTTACGGTTGACGAGTGTATGAACGATTGTAAAATCGACGCGTTCATAAACGCTACGCTTAAAGACGAAATTATCCCCTTCGTGTCCGACGATATCGCCGCGACCACTAACTTTGCCGACAGCGTTATCGAAAGGTTCTTTAACCCTTACTTAAACCACCAGCTTTTGTCGATATCTTTAAACTCCATATCTAAGTGGAAAGCGCGCGATTTGCCGTCGTTTAAAGACTATTACGAAAAATTCGGCAAAATTCCCGCAAATTTAACGATAGGGTTTTCATACCTTATGGCGATTTACAGCGGGCTTTATAAAGACGGCGACAAATATTGCGTTGACCTTCCCGCCCGCACCGTCGAGATAAAAGACGACGCGCCGTATCTTGAATATTTTGCAAACAAAGGTTCCGTTTCGGCGTTTATGAAAGACGCGAACGTCTGGGGCGAAGATTTATCCGCTTACAAAGGTTTTGTAGAGGCGGTTGAAGAAAATATCGCAAAAATTAAGGGCGGAGAAGTTTTGATATGAGTTCTTTCGTTTCCATTAACGAAAAAGATAACGTGCGCGTCGCGCTCGAGCCCGTCGGCGATATTCCCGCGGGGCATAAAATCGCCGTAAAAGATATAAAAGCGGGCGAGCCGGTTATAAAATACGGCGAAGTTATCGGCAGGGCGACGAAAGATATAAAAGCGGGCGAGTGGGTTCATTCGCACAACTTAAAGTCGCACCTTAACGAAGAGTTTAATTATTCGTATACGCCGAACTTAAAAACGCCGAAAACAAGCAGCGATACCTTTATGGGGTATAAGCGCAAAAACAAAAAAGCGGGCGTTCGCAACGAAATTTATATTATCCCCACCGTCGGCTGCGTGAACGACGTTTGCCGTCGGCTTGAAAAACTGTCCGCCCCGCTTATAACGGGGTCTATAGACGGCGTTTTCGCCCTTACGCACCAGTTTGGCTGCTCTCAGCTCGGGCTAGACGGAGAAAACATTAAAAAACTTCTTATAAGCGTCGCGCTTAACCCGAACGCAAGCTTCGTGCTGTTTGTGGGCTTAGGGTGCGAAAACAACGCTCTATCCAAAATAAAAGCTGAACTTGACGGCTTGGGCGCGGATAATATCGAGTATTTTAACTGTCAGGACGTTGAGGACGAAATAACTTACGGGCTTAACGTAATTAAAAAATTCATATCCGCCGCTAAAGACTATAAGCGCGAAGAAGTGCCCGTATCGGAACTTACGATAGGGCTAAAATGCGGCGGCTCGGACGGGTTTTCGGGCATAACGGCAAACCCGCTCGTCGGCAAAATCGCCGATAAAATCGTTAGCGAAGGCGGCGGCGCGGTTCTTACCGAAGTTCCCGAAATGTTCGGCGCGGAACAGATTTTAATGAACAAGTGCGCCGACAAAGAAACGTTTGAAAAGTACAAAAAAATGATAGTCGATTTTAAAGACTATTATATTAAGCAAGGCTTTCCCGTGTACGAAAACCCAAGCCCCGGCAACAAAGCGGGCGGGATAACCACGCTGGAAGAAAAGTCGCTCGGTTGCGTCGAAAAGGCGGGTTCGACCCCTATCGTCGACGTTTTAGAGTATGGCGAAAGGGTGAAAAAACGCGGCGTTTCCGCGCTTAACGCCCCCGGCAACGACCTTATCGCGGCGACGGCTCTCGCGGCGGCGGGTTGTCAGATAGTTCTATTCACGACGGGGCGCGGCACCCCGTTTTCAACCTTCGTGCCTACGCTAAAAATCGCTTCCAACGAAGCGATAGCCGAAAAAAAGAGCAACTGGGTCGATTTTTGCGCCTTTTCAATGTGCGACGTGGGGCTTTATGATTTAGTTATTAAAACGGCAAGCGGCTTATATAAAGCAAAAAGCGAAGATATAAGAGAAATCGCATTCTTTAAAACGGGCGTAACGCTGTAAAAACAAGCGTAAAAATAAGAAATTTAAAACGGGAACGGTTTGAACCGCTCCCGTTTTTGTATGCTGTTTTTAAACCCGCAAGGTTAATAGTTTGTATATCAACGCCGCCGTTTCGGGGTCTTGCGATTTAGCTATGCCGGTAGATACGATAAGCACCGTCACGCTGAAAATTATCATCATAGCGTTCATCGTAATAAGCATCGCGCCCGCAACTTTTACGCCTTTTTCGGGCGTTGGGATAACGCGCACAGCCGCCAAAATAGCGGAAACGCTGAACATAATTTGCCCGACGTACAGCGGGATGCAAAATAAAAGCGTGTGTTTTTCGTTTCCGTCCAAAAAGCCGAGTTTTTTCTGAAACGCGTCGTTTAAAACTACGTTGTTCGCAACAGCGCACATAATCGCCGCAAACAGCGTTATTGTCATAACGATAATTAAGTAAGCCTTTTTCATAAGTAGTCCGTCACCTGATTTTTTAAAGTTTGATTTTTAAAAAGTTTAAAATCATGCTCGTTTCGGTGCTCGCAGAGTTGCTTAATTTTATGAACCAAACGAGCGTTATCGTACTGAGAATGAGCATTAAAACGTTTAAAATTAAAAATATTATTCCCGCAATCTTAATGCCTTTAACGGAAGAGCCTATTGCCTGACCGACGACGGCTCCTCCCGCGATATTAAATACGAGTTGCAATATAAACGTCAGAATTCCGAGTATAGCCATAACGAAAGCGCTTCCGAATTGATCGCTTGCGCTTCCGTGGAAATGATAATATATCGCCGATATAGATAAACTGTTTTCAAATATGCACAATCCTAAACCGATTGCGGTTAGTATTATTCCCGCGACTAAAAATCCTTTTTTCATAAAACGCAGCTACCTCTCAAAAATAAAAAATAGTTTTACAATAATATTGTACCGCAAAATTTAAAAATTACAATAACTTTTTTAAAATTGCTTACCGTTGAAACGGTTTTGTCGAATTTATAGTGTAATCGTGCGGTTGTTACGCCGTTTCGGGCGGTCATTTTCGGTAACGTTGCCACGCCGCGCTGTATTATTTTTCGGCATTGCTTGACAATAGTGCGCTATAATGATAAAATATTAAAAATTTAATTAAAGTACTATAAATCGCGGCTTGCCTTGTCGGCAAGATTTTTTTTAAACTAAAGGAGAGAACAATGGCAAAATTCATCAACGAACCGTCGCACACTTTTAACGAATATCTTTTGATTCCGGGCTACTCGTCGAGCGAGTGCATCCCTAAGAACGTAACGCTTAAAACCCCGCTTACAAAATTCAAAAAAGGCGAAAAACCGAAGATAGAAATGAACATTCCTATGGTATCTGCCATAATGCAGTCGGTTTCGGGCGACAGGCTTGCCGTTGCGCTTGCAACCGAGGGCGGCGTTTCGTTCATTTACGGTTCGCAGTCGATAGAAGACGAAGCGGCAATGGTTAAACGCGCAAAAGACTTTAAGGCGGGTTTTGTCGTAAGCGATTCCAACATCACCCCCGAAAGCACCCTTAAAGATATAATCGAACTTAAAGAGAAAACGGGGCACTCCACCGTTGCGGTTACGGACGACGGAACGGGTCACGGCAAGCTTATGGGCATCGTAACGAGCCGAGACTACCGCGTGAGCCGTATGAGCGAAGATATGCTCGTCAAAGATTTTATGACCCCGTTTAAAAACCTCGTTTACGCTTACGAAGGGGTTACTTTAAAAGAGGCGAACGACGTTATATGGGATCATAAGTTAAACTCTTTGCCGATAATAGATAAAAGCGGCAATTTGTGCTATTTAGTGTTCAGAAAAGACTACGACAGCCACAAACAAAACCCGAACGAACTTTTGGACGATAAAAAGCGTTACGTCGTCGGCGCGGGCATAAACACCCGCGATTACGCCGAACGCGTTCCCGCGCTTTTAGAGGCGGGCGCGGACGTTTTGTGCATAGACTCTTCCGAAGGGTTTTCGGAATGGCAGTCGAGAACCATTAAGTGGATACGCGACAATTACGGCGACGACGTTAAAGTCGGCGCGGGCAACGTCGTTGACGGCGAAGGTTTCCGTTTCTTAGCGGAAGCGGGCGCGGACTTTATTAAGGTAGGCATCGGCGGCGGAAGCATCTGCATCACGCGCGAAACGAAAGGTATCGGCAGAGGGCAAGCCACCGCTCTTATAGACGTATGCGCCGCGCGCGACGAATATTTTAAGGAAACGGGCGTTTACGTTCCCGTTTGCTCGGACGGCGGCATCGTGTACGACCACCACATAACCTTAGCGCTTGCCATGGGTGCGGACTTCGTTATGCTCGGCAGATATTTTGCCCGCTTTGACGAAAGCCCGTCCAACAAAGTTATAATCGGCGGCACTTATTTTAAAGAATATTGGGGCGAAGGTTCTCAGCGCGCGCGCAACTGGCAGCGTTACGATTTGGGCGGCGACAAAAAGTTGTCGTTTGAAGAAGGCGTTGACAGTTACGTTCCTTATGCGGGAAGTTTAAAAGACAACGTAAATATGTCGCTTGCAAAAGTAAAATCGACCATGTGCAACTGCGGCGCGCTTACCATAAAAGAGTTGCAACAAAAGGCTGTTTTAACCCTCGTTTCGGCAACGAGCATAGTCGAGGGCGGCGCGCACGACGTTATCCCCAAAGACAAAAGCATACCCAACAAGTAAGGTAAAAAATGACTGACATCGAAATTGCAAACAGCGTAAAAAAGAGCGATATATCGGATATTTTGCGTTCCGCAGGAATAGAGGAGAAATACGCCGTCAAATACGGAAATTATAAGGCGAAAATAGACCTTAAATTTTTGAAGGACGGCGAAGAGAAAAAGGACGGCAAACTTATTTTAGTTACCGCCATATCTCCTACCGCCGCGGGCGAAGGAAAGACCACTACGACTATAGGTCTTGCCGACGCGCTCAATAAACTCGGCGTGAAAGCGAACGTTGCGCTCCGCGAACCGTCTTTAGGTCCCGTTTTCGGCGTGAAAGGCGGCGCGACGGGCGGCGGGTACGCTCAAGTCGTCCCTATGGAAGATATAAACCTTCATTTTACGGGGGACTTCCACGCGATCGGCGCGGCGAACAATTTGCTGTGCGCAATGCTCGATAACACTATTTTTCAGGGCAACGCCCTAAACATAGATAAAAACTGCATTTTTATAAAGCGCGCCGTAGATATGAACGACCGCCAGCTCAGGTTTATAACCGACGGCGAGGGCGGAGCTAAAAACGGCGTTCCCCGCGCGGACGGGTTCGATATAACCGTCGCAAGCGAAGTTATGGCGGCGTTTTGTTTGGCGGGGTCTATAAAAGACTTAAAAGAAAGGCTCGGCAAAATAATCGTTGCGAAAACCGCGGACGGAAAACTCGTCACCGCAAAAGACTTAAAGGCGGCGGGCGCGATGACGGCGCTACTTAAAGACGCGTTTAACCCGAATCTTGTTCAGACGCTCGAAAAGACCCCCGCGTTTATTCACGGCGGCCCGTTTGCAAACATTGCGCACGGCTGCAACTCTTTGGTAGCGACGCGCGTCGCGCTCAAATGTGCCGACTATACCGTTACCGAAGCGGGTTTCGGCGCGGATTTGGGGGCGGAAAAATTTTTGGATATAAAGTGCCGTATAGGCGGTTTAACGCCTTCTGCCGTCGTGTTGGTCGCGACGGTGCGCGCGCTTAAAATGCACGGCGGCGTTGATAAAAACGACTTAAAAACGGAAAACCTTGCCGCGCTAAGCGTCGGCGTTAAAAACCTTTTACGCCACGCGGACAATATTAAAAACGTGTTTAAACTTCCGCTTGCGGTCGCGATAAATCGCTTCCCCACCGACACGGACGAAGAAATAAACCTCATCAAAAAATCGTGCGAAGATATCGGCGTTACCGCCGTTTTGTCGGACGTTTGGAGTAAGGGTGGAAACGGCGGCTTAGAATTAGCTAAAACCGTTTTAAATTTAGCGGATAGCGGGCAAAACAAATTTGAATACGCGTATAGCGAAACCGGCGGCGTTAAAGAAAAGATAGAAAAAATCGTCAAAAAAATATACCGCGGGGCGGGCGTAAAATATACGGAAGCCGCCGAGCGCGATATAAAATTCGTAAACGAAAACGGTTTTGATAACCTTTTGGTTTGCATGGCGAAAACGCAGTACAGTTTTTCGGACGACAAAACCCTTTTAGGCGCGCCGTGCGGGTTTACCGTAACGGTTAAAAGCGTGACCGTTTCGGCGGGCGCGGGGTTTTTAGTGGTAAAAACGGGCGATATTCTCACTATGCCGGGGCTTCCTAAAATTCCCGCCGCGGAAAATATCGACGTGGACGACGATGGTAACATAACGGGAATTTTTTAAAACGACCAATAAAATCGGCGGCAAAATAATTTTGCCGCCGTTAGTTTTTAAAGTATATTTTCGAGCCTTAACCCGAACGTTTTGGGTATTTGTTCCACAAGTTCGATGACTACGTCTATTTTTGAAAGCGCGTCGTCGAACTTTTCGTTTTTAATAAGGGTAACGCTTTCGGCTATCCACAAATCAATCTCTTTAATCTCTGTGTGGGGGATGAAAACGTGCAGGCTTTCTTTTTTTCTTATCCAGAATTTTTGGAGCGAAAGCGCGTCGTCCGCGCAAGCCGTTTCAGCTTCTATTTTATCGTATAAAATTACGGCTTCCTCTTTAAATTCGGTAAAATTTTTCTTTAAATACGCTTGTTCCCAGGTGGATGCGAATATAAAAAGCGCAAGCGTTATAAGCGCGGATACTATCGACTTTACCATTTTTCACCTTTAAATTCGAGCTTTCCCGTTTTATATTTTTCTTTGGGTTTTTGCACGTAAAATCTGCCGCTTCCGTCAACGGTCAAAACCCCTATTTCTTTAACGCTTTTTGCGTTTGCCGTTTTTAAAATTTTACTCATCTCTTCGTCCGTAATTCCGCTCAGTTCGCGGTTTTTTTTGTCAAATTTTCCGTTTTTAACGATAATAACGGGCAGGTCTTTGATTTTCTCGGCGGCGTCGCTTTCGACGGTCGAAAGTTTTCCGTTCGATTCGTAAATCGCGTATTTAAGCTGTTCGAGCGAGCAATATCCCGCGGCGCGCATGCTTTCGATAAGGTCGTCAACGTCCATATTGTTCTTTTTAAGTTCTTTAAAATCTACGCCGTTTTTATTGATGACGACGCTTGGGCTTCCGCTCACTATTTTTTTAGCCGTCGCCCCCGATTGCTCGATAAGCGACAAAAATTGGTGCAGCACGAAAACCGCCAGCATTGCCGCAACGCCGTATAAAAGGGGGATAGAAACGTCCGCCATCGGGATGCAGGCAAGTTCGGCGATTAAAAGAGTCACCACGAATTCGTAAGGTTGCATTTCGCCTATCTGCCGCTTACCCATAAGCCGCATAACGAGTATAAGCGTTATATAAATAATAAGCGAGCGCACGAATATTATTGCCATAACGATAATATTTGCAAGGCGCGATAATTTATGCGGTAAAAAGCGGTGCGGCGATTTTAACGGCTAATTGATAAGGTTTTGTGAAATTTTAAATATCGCCCCTCAGCGTGTTGTAATAATCGCGCCGCCGTGATATACTTTAAAAGTAAAGTAGCCAAAGAGCGTTAGCGCGGGGCGTGCGTTATTACGGAGCCGCCGTTTGCTTTAGTGCCAAAGGATGGGATGTCTCCTTTGGACGAAATCGGTTTTCGATACGGTTCGATGGCGCGTCCGTTACGTTTTATATTTAGCGGACCTTCTTTATCGTTCTAAAGGGGGTTTTTATTATGCTCTTAAAACAACGCTTAATGCGCTTCATTTTTTCGCCGTACGCGCTCAAAAAGTCGGTGACGACCCGCCTTGCGCTTATGGGACTTGCAACCGCCGTCATGTACGTTGCGAACGCTTTTTTGGAAGTTAAGTTTTTAGACGTGCAGTTTTCGCTTACGATAGTTCTGTCGTGCGCGACGGGGTGCGTTCTGGGACCTTTATCGGGGTTTACGGTGTGCGCGCTTGCCGACTTCTTAGGGTGGCTTGCAAACAGTTCGGGGTTTATATATATGCCGTGGGTGGGGCTTTCCACCGGGCTTAACGCATTTTTCGGCGGAGTGTTTTTAGGGTTCGATTACGCTAAGTTTAAGGGCGGCAAAGCTTTAAAGTGCGCGCTGTTTATACTCGCTTCCTTTTTAATATGTACCGTGGCGGTGAACTCAACGGGGTTTTATTTTTACAATAAAGCAATGGGGTTTTCGACCGCGGTCGTAAATTACGTTGCCGAGCGTTTCGGCAATGAAGGCGTTTCCTATTTTGCGTACCTTGTATATCGCTTGATTTTTAAAGGGCAAATTTATAACAGCGTCGCAAACTACGCTTTGGTCGCGATTTTTTACGCGTGGTTTATAAAAGCGAGCGACTCAGGCTTTTTTAAACAAGTCTTTTAAATCTATCAGATTAAACACCGTAAAAAATGCGTAGGTAAACGCCGTAACTACAGCGGCGGCGATAACTGTCGATAAAACGTAAGGCATAAACGCGCCTAAAACGTTGTTTAAAAGGTAGCCGAACAGGGTTGACGGAATTAAAAATACGAAGCTTGCAATGATAAAATCGACGTATCTCGGTTTTACTTTGCAAGTCTTTTTTATTAAAATCAAATTTATCGTCGCGGTTATGGTGTAGCTAAGCGTTAAGCCGATTATAAGCGAGTACACCCCTACGACGGGCGATAAAAAGTACACGCATAAAAGCAGCGGAATCGCGCCCGCAAAAAAGGAGAGCATCGTCTTTTTTTCAAGGTTTAAACTGTTGAGCATACTCGTCGTTATAAGCGAAATGCTCATGGGGAACATTATAATCGCGCCCGCACGCAGATAAATGCCTGCGGCTGCGTTGCCGTATACCATTTGCCCGATGTTTTTACCGAGAGATAAAAAGGACGGAATAATAAGCGTGGATATAAAAACGGAAACTTTTACCGCTTTTTCGACGTTGTTTTTTAAAGTGACGTGATTGTTCCGATAAAAGTTGTCGGCAAGTTCGGGGACTAAAACGAGCGCGATAGAGCCTATAAGGGTGCTTGGAATATAAATAAGCGGAATAACCATTCCCGACAAAACGCCGTAGTCGCTCATCGCTTCCTGCCCCGTAAGCCCGTATAAAAGGAGCCTTGCCGGGAGAACCACCGCAATAAGCGTGTTTATAAGCGAGCCGCCCGTCCGCATAAGGGTTATGGGGGCGGCGGAAGATATTAGCGGTTTAAGTTCGCCTTTGGGGCTTTTAAGTTTGCCGCCGTGCATAAAATAGACGACGCTCGCCGCCGCGAACGAAAAGGCGTAAGATATAAGCACCGCTAAGCCCGCGCGCTTTGCGCCGTCGAACGCGCTTACCGCGTTGTTTATTAAAATTATCCCCGCGACGAGCATAACCGCTTCTTCTAAAAGTTCTATCGCCGAGTAGGTGAAGAACTTTTTTTCACCCCAGAAATAACCGCGTATAACCGCGTAAACGGAAGTTATTATTACCCCCGGGAGCATTATCGTCAGAACGCTCATGCAACGCTTATCGGTGAAAATAAACGAGAAAAAGTTGCCGAACGCCGTCAGCGCGAAAACTATCGGCGCGGAAGCGATAATACTTAAAATAACCCCCGCCGTGAACGTTTTATAGTTGCGCGCCCCTTCGCGCGCGGCTGAGTGTTTCGTCATTATGCGCGAAACGGTTATGGGTATGCCCGACGAAGTCAGGGTCATAATAAGCCCTATAACCGAAACGGAAATCTGATAAATTCCCACCCCTTCCGCACCGAGGGCGCGGGATAAATAAACGCGATAAATAAAACCGAGCGCACGCTCTATCGCGGAAGCGACCGTAACGACAGCCATCGTTTTAACCAACCGTTTTATAGTGCCACCTACCTGAAAAGAATTTAATAACGGGGCGTAGTTTAAGCCGCTCGCCCGATTTTCGGCTTATAACATTTTATTTAATAAAGTCGTTTTTAAGAATACGGGCGGGGTAAATTAAATATATTTTTATCAGGCTTTTGCCGATGAGGGGTTTTATTCTTATGAAAAGTCTGATTGAAGAGTTTTCTTGCGGGGCTTACGTTTTTGAAAAGGGCGATACGCTTGACGGCGTGGCTGAAAAATTCAATACGACGAGGCAGGTTATAATTTGCGACAATAATTTAACTTCGCCGCCGCTTTTAGGTCAGGCGGTTTTTATAAGGCGAAGCGAATCGGTTATAACCGTCGGGGCGGCGGACGATATCGACGGAATTTGTAGGAAGTACGGCGCGCAAAAGGACGAAATTTATCGCCTAAATAAAGTGAACTTTATCTATCCGTTTATGCGGCTTATCGTAAAATAACCGCTAAAAATTACCCGCAAACTAAAAATTTTAGTGAAAATCGCCAAAATATGGCGATTTTTTCTATAATAATCCGCTTTAAAAGGCGCAAATTTTCAAAAAAACTGTTTACTTAATAAGTAAAATAATGTAATATATATAATAGCGGCGTTGAACGGACGGGCTTATTTTGCCGAAATCGTCGGCATGCCCTTAAAAAATCGGTTTAACGCAATCGGAGATAATATGGGACTTATCAGATACATTTTAACGCACGACACCCGCGTAGGGCTTAAAAACATCGGCAAAATTGCGGACAAGATAATGGCTTTGTCGCCCGTGTACGAAAAAATGAGCGACGACGAGCTTAAAGCGCAAACGCCTATTCTTAAAAAACGGCTTCAGGACGGCGAAACGCTCGAAAAGATTTTGCCCGACGCTTTTGCCGTCGTAAGAGAAGCAAGTTTTAGGGTTTTGAACATGCGCCACTACCGCGTTCAGTTAATGGGCGGCGTGTGCGTGCACGAAGGCCGCGTTGCCGAACTTAAAACGGGCGAAGGTAAAACGCTTATGGCAACCCTTCCCGCATACCTTAACGCGCTTACGGGTA
Organism: uncultured Clostridia bacterium; assembly: GCA_934254755.1. Taxonomy (GTDB): domain Bacteria; phylum Bacillota; class Clostridia; order Christensenellales; family Borkfalkiaceae; genus HGM11412. Next base: position 5,273 of record CAKQMM010000007.1, on the reverse strand, counting down.
AGGGCGTGCACGTCGTAACGGTAAACGAATATCTTGCCTCGCGTGACGCGGAATGGATGGGCAAGGTTTATAAATTCTTAGGTTTGACGGTAGGCGTCAACCTCCACGCGATGGACGACGACCAAAAGCGCGCCGCCTACGCTTGCGACATAACCTACGGCACGAATAACGAATTCGGCTTCGACTACTTGCGCGACAACTTAAAGGTCAATTTAAAAGACATGGTTCAGCGCGGGCTTAACTTCGCTATCGTTGACGAAGTGGATAGTATTTTAATCGACGAAGCGCGTACCCCGCTTATCATATCGGGTCGCGGCGGCAAATCGAGCGAACTTTATATTCAGGCTAACCGCTTCGTAAAAACGCTCGTTAAAGAAGAGGACTTTACCGTCGATATCAAAGATAAAAGCGTGCAGATAACCGAAAGCGGCGCGAGGAAAGCGGAAAGATTTTTCAACCTTGCTAACTTTGCGGACATTGAAAACGCAGAGCTTTCGCACCACATTCAGCAAGCCTTAAAAGCGCATTATATATTTAAGCGCGATAACGACTATCTCGTTAAAGACGGCGAAATTATCATAATCGACGAGTTTACGGGGCGCTTAATGATAGGCCGCCGTTACAGCGACGGGCTTCACCAGGCAATCGAAGCGAAGGAAAACGTTCCCGTTAAAAACGAGAATAAAACCCACGCTACCATTACCTTCCAGAACTACTTCAGACTTTACGACAAGCTTTCGGGTATGACGGGTACCGCAAAAACGGAAGAAGAAGAGTTTAGAACCATTTACGGGCTCGACGTTTTAGAGATACCCACCAATAAACCCGTTCAGCGTAAAGATTACCCCGACGTTATCTACTCGACCGAAAAGGGTAAAATTCGCGCGATAATAAAAGATATCGTCGATACCCACGCGACGGGTCAGCCCATCTTAGTCGGCACCGTCACGGTTGAAAAGAGTGAAGAAATATCGCGCTATCTTATCAAAAACAGAATCAAGCACAATATATTGAACGCCAAAAACCACCAGAAAGAAGCGCAGATTATAGCGCAGGCGGGTAAACTCGGCGCGGTCACTATCGCGACGAATATGGCGGGGCGCGGAACGGATATTCTTCTCGGCGGCAACCCCGAATTTTTGGCTAAACAAGATTTGATAAACCGCGGCGTGGACCCCGAAATCGTCGAAAGCGCGATATCTTACGTTCAGAACGTTTCCGACGAAGTGTTAAGCGTTCGCAACGAGTATAGAAAGCTGCTTGAAAAGCACGCCGAAGTGACCGAAAAAGAAAAAGCCGAAGTTATGGCTCTCGGCGGTCTTAAAATCATCGGCACCGAACGCCACGAATCGCGCCGTATCGACAACCAGTTGCGCGGCCGTTCCGGTCGTCAGGGTGACCCCGGTTCATCCATATTCTACATTTCGCTCGAAGACGATTTGGCAACCCGTTTCGGCGGCGAAAGGCTTAAACGCATTTACGACTTGTTTAAGGTTGACGAAGATACGCCCATGCAGTCGAAAATGCTTTCCCGCCAGATAGAAAACGCGCAGAGAATGGTCGAAGGCAGAAACTTCGGCGTTCGCCGTCAACTTATCGAATACGATAGCGTTATGAACGAACAGCGTTCGACTATTTACGCCGAGCGTATGAGAGTTTTAAAGGGCGAAGATATCCACTCCGACATTTTAAAACTTATCCCCGATTTGGTGAACGCTATCATATCGCGCACGGTAAACGTTTCGCAAGAACCCGCTAAGTGGGATAAAGACGCGCTCAACAAAGCCCTTGAAGAAGTGGTGCTGCCCGTCGGCGAAAACTATATCACCGACGAACGCCTTAAAAATTGGGACGTTGAAGAAATTCTCGAAAGAGTTACCCGCCGCGTCATAGAGTGCTACGAGCAAAAAATCAAAAAATATGCCGAAATGGGCTTGAACTTTACAGAAATCGAAAGGTTCGTGCTTTTAAGGAACGTGGATACGAAGTGGATAGACCATATCGACGCGATGGATACCTTAAAACGCGGCATATCGCTTCGCGGCTACGCTAACGAAAACCCCATAAACGCTTACAAGCGCGAGGGGCTTGAAATGTTCAACGCGATGGTTGAAAGTATTCAGGAAGATACGGTAAGGTTACTTCTTAAAGCGGAAATTCGTAACGCTCCCGCCGCACGCCCCGCGCGCCCGCAAAACTTGCAGGCGAACGATAACGCGGCTCAAAAATCGGCAAATACCACTCCCGTCGCAAAGAAAAAGGTGGGGAGGAACGACCCCTGCCCGTGCGGAAGCGGACTTAAATACAAAAACTGCTGCGGTAAAAACTAAAAATGATAAGAACCGATTTATACAGACAAAAGATATCCGACTTAAAAGAAACGCTTAAAGACGCGGGATACTCTCTCGACATATCTTCCGCGCGGGAAGAACTCAGCAATTTAGAAGCTGAACTTGCGAAAGAAGAAGTGTACACCAATCTTCAAAAGTCCACCGAATATTCTAAAAAAGCGCAGCACGTAAGGAACAAAATAAACGCTTTCGATAAAGCCGAAAAGGCTATAAGCGACGCGGAAGAAATGGTCGCCCTTGCCGAAGAAGAAAACGACGATACGTTTTTGGGCGAGATTGACGAAGAATTAAGCGCTGCCGAAAAAGATATCGAAGATATGCGCTTACGCGCCCTTTTAAAGGGTAAGTACGACGGGTGCAACGCCATAATGACATTGCACGCGGGCGCGGGCGGCACCGAAGCGTGCGACTGGACGGAAATGCTTTACCGCATGTACATTTGTTACAGCGAAAAGCACGGATATAAGCTAACCGAACTCGACCGCTTAGACGGCGACGGCGCGGGGCTTAAAAGCGTTTCGTTCAAAGTGGAAGGAGATAACGCCTACGGCTATTTAAAGGCGGAAAAAGGGGTTCACAGGCTGGTCAGAATTTCGCCGTTCGACGCGAACGCAAAACGCCACACGTCCTTTTCGTCCGTCGAAGTCATGCCCGAAATAGAAGATACGGGCGAGATTGAAATTCGTCCCGAAGACATAAAGGTCGATACGTACAGGAGTAGCGGCGCGGGCGGACAGCACGTCAACAAAACGGAGTCCGCTATCCGCATAACGCATATTCCGACGGGTATAATAGTCGCCTGCCAAAACGAACGCTCTCAGATACAAAACCGTGAGCAAGCGATGAAGATGCTAATGAGCAAACTCATCGAAAGAAAGGAAGCGGAGCGGCTTCAAGAAGCGCAGGACATTAAAGGCGAAATTAAAAAAATCGAATGGGGCAGTCAGATTCGCTCCTACGTTTTCTGCCCGTACACCTTGGTCAAAGACCATAGGACGGGGGCGGAAAACTCCAACGTACAGGCGGTTATGGACGGCGATATAGACGGGTTTATAATCGACTATCTTAAAAAATCGTAATGAGTTACAATGATATAGTAAACGCCGCTAAGGTTAAAGACGACGCGATTATTCTTGCGATAGAATCGAGTTGCGACGAAACCGCGGCGGCAATTTTAAAGGGCGGCAGAGAAATTTTGTCGTCCGTTATTATGAGTTCGGCTACCGAACACGTTAAGTTCGGCGGAGTGGTGCCGGAAATTGCTTCCCGCGCGCACACCGCCGCTATTTCGCTTACCGTCGAAAAGGCGATATCGGACGCGGGCGTTACCTTAAAAGATATTGACGCCGTTGCCGTGACTTACGGCGCGGGGCTTTTGGGCGCGCTTTTGGTGGGCGTTTCTTACGCTAAGGCGCTTGCGTTTTCGCTAAACGTGCCGCTTATTCCCGTCAGCCACATAAGGGGGCATCTCGCGGCGGCGTATCTTGCCGATAAAACGCTTGAACCGCCTTTTATAAGCGTGCTTGCAAGCGGCGGGCATACCGCCATCATAGCGGTTAAAAACTACTATGAGTTTGAAGTTTTAGGTCAGACGCTTGACGACGCGGTGGGCGAATCGCTCGATAAAATCGCCCGCACGTTAGGGCTTCCTTACCCGGGCGGACCGAATATAGAAAGGCTTGCTAAGGAGGGTAAAGCTAATATAGCCTTCCCCAAAATGCTTAAAGGCAAGCATAGTTTAGACTTTTCTTACAGCGGGCTTAAAACATTCGCTATAAATTACATACATAATAACGAGCAAAAGGGCGTAGAATTTTCAAAGGCGGACGTAGCCGCGTCATTCCAGGCCGCCGCGATAGACGTTTTGGTGAATAACGCCGTCACCGCCGCCGAAAAGTACGGCTATAGTGTGATTACAGCGGGCGGCGGGGTTGTCGCCAATAGCTATTTGAGGGAAAGTTTAACTTTAAAAGCTAATAAAAAAGGAATAAAAGTTGCCCTCCCCGAAAAGAAGTTTTGCACCGACAACGCCGCAATGATAGGCGCGGAAGGGTATCTTCAATATAAAAAACGCAACTTTGCCGATTTAGCTTTAAACGCAAAAGCCAGCGTTTCGTTAAGTTAGATGCTTTGGCGGAATTTATGAACCCGTAAATTTAACGTAGGGAAGGGGCTTGCTCTTTTTGCTTTTATTCACTTGCTGTCATATTGAGCGTTAGCGAAATATCCGTGGAAATGAAAGCATAAGTTAAACGCGGGCGGATCACAAAAAGCAAACGAAGTTTGCCGCTTCCGCGGGGATTCTTCACACTGCGTGTTCAGAATGACAGAAATGCAAATTTAACGTAGGGAAGGGGCTTGCTCCTTCCGCTTCTACTCACTAACCACTATCCACTAAAAACTAATTATGTTTAACCGTTTTATTAAAATTTTCATAAAAAACGCAGACGACGTATCAAACCCTAAGGTGCGCGACCGTTACGGCGTGCTTGCAAGCGTTACGGGTATGATTTTAAACGTCTTATTGTTCGGGTTCAAAGTCGCGGTCGGGTTTTTTACGGGCAACGTGTCTATCGTCGCGGACGGCGTGAACAACCTATCTGACGCGTCGAGCAACATAGTCAGCTTTTTCGGGTTTAAAATGGCAAATCGCCCCGCCGACGAAGGTCACCCATACGGGCACGGCAGATACGAATACGTTTCCGCGCTGACCGTTGCGTTTTTAATAATGGTTATCGGGGCGGAGCTTTTAAAAAGCGGCGTTAAAACCATAGTCAGCCCGAATGAAATAATCTTCAATAAATTCGTGGTTATTACCCTTGCGGCTTCGATTTTAATCAAACTGTTTATGCTGTTTTTCAACCGCTATTGCGGTAAAAAAATATCGTCAGAAACGCTTATTGCGACGAGTAAAGACAGCCG
>CAKQMM010000006.1 GCA_934254755.1 uncultured Clostridia bacterium | reverse complement strand
GTTGGCAACGACGTCGCCGAATGTTTTCGTAATGTTTTTAAGTTCTATGGCAACCTGATTGTTCTGCATTTTATCTCCGTTGTTTTGCGTTTTTACGCAAATGGGGGTGTTTCTCGGTTAAGTGTTCGGGTAAAAAAGTTGCTATTTTAAACGCCGTAAGGCGGAGTAAAAAACTCCGCCCGTATGCGTTTATTTTGTTTTTAAGCCTTAGATAATCGTTATACCGTCGATTACGATATCGAAGTAGGGTGCCGAACGCTTGCTGCTTTCAAGGAAGATGCCGTTTTCAACGACGTCCGTGTCGGGGGTGAAAGCTTCGTCGGTGTTTACGTCCGCTTTATACTGGGTAAGGTGACCGTCAGCGTCCATAGTGATGCTCTTGTTGGTTGCGGCAGCGGTTTTAACGGTGAATTTCGAGCAGTCGAACACTTTAAGTTCGCCGCTTATAAGCTGAGCTTTAACTTCGTTGAGTTTATCCTGAGTGCCTGCCGCAGCAGCTCCGCCGAGAGCGGTTACCTGTACGGAATCGGTTGCTAAGGTGCCGGTGTAATCGGTGGGGATAGCCGTTTCTTTGCCTAATGCTTTACGAATCATAAGCTGGAAGTAGGGCTGCCAGTTGATTTTGGAAGCGATAACGAAAGTGTCGGTGTTGGGGTTTACGCCGTTGTAGAACACGTTGGGAACGTTCTTTTCTTTGCACGCGGTGGGAACACCCATCGAGTCAGCGTGGCCGGAAACGAGTTTCGCGCCTTTTTCAATAAGTTTTAAAGCGGCGTTCTTTTCAGCCGTTTCATCGTACCAAGAGTTGGTGTAGGTTACGTCCATAGTAACGTTATCAACGACGGATCTCGCGCCGAGGTAGAAGGAGGTGTAGCCGGAGATAACTTCAGCGTACGGATATGCGCCTACGTAACCCATTTTGGTTTCGCCCATTTCTTTAAGTTTCATACCTGCCGCAACGCCCGCTAAATATCTGCCTTCGTAAATGGAAGCGAAAGCGTTATGGAAGTTGGCAACTTTTTCGGTGTGAGCCGTGGTGCCGGTTGCGTGGCAGAATTCGGTGTCTTTAAATTCTTTAGCCGCTTTAAGCATAGCCGCTTCGTGGCCGAAGGAATCTGCAAATACTACTTTATAACCCTTTTTAGCAAAGCGTTTTGCTTTTTTGTAGCATTTATTGCCTTCTTCGGGAATGTTGGTTACTATGGTGTATTGCTTTTCGGTTAAGCCTTCAACCTTGCACGCTTCTTTAAACGCGTCGATAAAGTTCTTATCGTAAGACGAGTTATCGCCGTGTAAGCAGATAAGCGCGGCAACGTTATCGCTGCTTCCGCATGCGGTAAGCGCGCCGAGTGAGCAGACTGCTAAGGAAGCAGCGAGCAACATAGTTATAAACTTCTTCATAAATACCTCCGTTTGCCTTTTTGGCAAATTATTTGCTTTTATATTACCGCCGCGTAAGTCGCGCAAGCGGTTTTAACTTAATCTTTAACGAACTCGATTTTCCCGTCTTCCATTTTTTGGATGCGGGCAAGCGAGTAAACGTCGTACCCAAGGTCGACGAGTTTTTGATATCCGCCCTGATATGTCTTTTCAACGCAGCAGCTTATCCCTTTAACGGTGCCGCCCGCTTGCTTGACGATATCTATAAGACCTAAGCACGCGTTGCCGTTCGCTAAAAAGTCGTCCACTATCAAAACGTTGTCTTCCGCGTTTAAATATTCTTTCGAAACCATAATCGTGTTTTCGGTTTTATGGGTGAAAGAGAACACTTTCGAAAAGTAAACGTCGTTAGAAATATTGAGCGATTTATGCTTTTTTGCGACCAAAACTTTGCAATTAAAAAACTGCGCCGTAATACACGCGATCCCGATCCCCGACGCTTCGACGGTCAGAATCTTGTTTACGTTGCAGTTTTTATAATGTTCGTATATTTCTTTGCCGAGGGTATTAAGGCAGGCTACGTCCATCCGGTGGTTCAAAAATCCGTCGACCTTTAAAATGCCGCCGTCCAAAATCTTACCTTCGGTTAAAATTTTTTGTTCCAGATACTTCATAACCGTTCCTTCAGTAAAAGAATTTAAAAATTGAAAAAAACAAGTTAAAAATAACTTGTTTGCCAATAAAAAACATTACCCCTAAAAACAGTAGCTGAGAGTAATTATCCAATAGTCGCAACTTGCGGCGTTGCGGTAGAAACTTACGGGCCCTTAATTTATCCGTAGATATATTGGCAATATTCAATTTATGCTTACAGTTTATACGATAAAAGTTTTTTTGTCAAACGAAAAAACGACAATTTTTTTAATTTCACAATACTTTATTTTCACGCCGTTTACACCCCCTTTTCAATATATAATGGAGTGGATAGTGATTGGTAGGGGGCGGCGCCTCGACGACACGCCGTGGATAGCGAGCGGTTGAAATCGTCGCTTGCAAAATTTCGGCGTTTGCCGCCGTTTTGTTTGCTTAAAAAGCCGCGTTGTGATAAACTTTACGGGTATTAACTATACGCGGGATAAAATATGGAACTGTTTACTTCTACTTTAAGCCAGATGCTTGTGCTTTTTTTGTTTATAGCAATCGGCTTTATTTTACAAAAAACGAAAATCGTGCCCGAAAGCGGCGCGGGCGTTATTTCTAAACTCGAAAACAACTTGTTCGTGCCGGCGGTGGTGCTATCCACGTTTATGCAAAACTGCACGGTCGAATATATTAAAACTTCGTGGCGGCTCATTCTTTTCGGGCTCGTCGTGGCGGCGGTGACTATCGCGCTCGGCTTAATAATCGCAAAATTCACGTCAAAGGACGATTTTATCCGCAAAACTTACGCTTACGGGCTGTGTTTTGCAAACTTTTCGTTTATGGGTATAGCCGTCATAAAGGCGTTATATCCGCAATTTTTAACCGACTATTTGCTGTTCACGCTCCCTGCGCAAGTCGCTTTATACGGCTGGATGATACCCTATCTTTTAATTCCGAAGGACGAAACGGCTGAAAGCGGCGAAGCGGCTCTTACTAAAAAAGAAAAGTTTAAAAAGAAAATTAAACCTTTCATCAACCCCATGTTTATCGCCGTTTTGGCGGGTATAATTATAGGGGTGAGCGGGCTCGGCGCGATTTTACCTAAATTTATAACCGAAACGGTTAAACAGGCGGGCAACTGCATGTCGCCGCTCGCGATGCTTTTAACGGGGCTCGTCGTTGCGAAATACGACTTAAAACCGGTGCTTAAAATGCCGTCGCTCTATATCGTAACGGCGTTAAGGCTTATAATTTTGCCGTTTTTGTTCGGCTTTATTTTAAAACTCACGCCGTTTGGAACGGGCGTATATATGCTCGTTATGATTTGTTACGTTTCGATGCCGCTCGGCTTAAACACCGTCGTAATTCCCACTGCTTACGGGAAGGACACGTCGCTTGCGGCGGGCATGGCGCTTATATCACACGTCTTATCCGTCCTTACGATACCCCTCGTTTTTATGGTTTTTTTGTGATATAAGGCTTTTATCGAAAAATGCAATTTGTTATCAAAATCGGTTTTTTATAAAGCCGATTTTTCTTTTTTTATAAAAACTGTTTACACAATTTCGCGGTTATGGTAAAATTGTTTGGTAAATAAATAACTTAGGGGCTTATAATATGGTAGAAGTTTTAATCAAAAACATTAAAGCGAAAAAAGCGGAACTTAATTTGACGAACGCCGAACTTTCCGAAAAAAGCGGGGTGCCGCTCGGAACGCTAAACAAAATTTTAAGCGGAGCGGCAAACGGCGTTAAGGCGCAGACTTTATTTAAGCTTAACGCCGCGCTCGGCATAAGCGACGATGCGATAGCTTTGCCGACCGTCAATGAAGAAATTACTGCGGCAAAAATCGGCGCGAAAAATTACGGTTTTGTTAAAGTTGCGGCGTGCTCGCCCGCGCACAGGGTTGCGGACGTTAAGTATAACGTTGCGGAAATAAAAAAAGGCATACTCGCGGCGCGCGACAATGGGGCGGCGGTGCTCGTCTTCCCCGAATGTTCGATAACCGCATACACGGTCGGAGACCTTGTGTATCAGGACGCGCTTTTAAACGCCGCCCGCGCGGGGCTTAAAGATATTGCCGAGTATACGCGCGGCATAAATATGCTTATATTCGTCGGCTTGCCGCTTAAAAAAGACGGGGCTATTTACAACGTGGCGGCGGCTGTTTTTAACGGCGATGTTTTAGGCTTCACCGCAAAAACTTTCATTCCGAATTACAACGAATTTTATGAAAAACGCCACTATAAACCCTCGCCCGAAACGGTTGAAAGGGTGCGTTTTTACGGCAAAGATTTGCCTTTCGGCAACAAAATTATTTATCGGAGCGACGTTATGGAAAACTTCACCGTCGCCGCCGAAATTTGCGAAGATTTATGGGTCGCTACCCCGCCCAGCGTTAAAAACGCGCTTAGCGGCGCAATGATAAACGTCAACTTATCCGCAAGCGACGAAGTTATCGGCAAGGCGGAATATCGCCGCACCCTTATATCCGCTCATTCGGGCGCGATAGTCGGGGCGTACGTTTATGCGGACGCGGGCGTCGGCGAAAGCACCACCGATATGGTTTTTGCGGGACATAATCTGATTTACGAAAACGGCAAGCGTTTGGCGGAAAGCGAACTTTTTGAGGGCGGCTTGATAACCGCCGACGTAGACGTTGATTATCTCGCGTTCGAGCGGAGCAAACTTTATAATTACGACTATAACGCAGGCGAAGGGTATGAAACCGTCTACTTTTCGTATTCGCCCGAAGTTAAAAACTTCGAGCGCGTTTACGCAAAAACGCCGTTCGTTCCGAAGTCCGGCGCGGAAATCGCGGACAGGGCGGAACTTATTTTAAACATGCAGGCGCACGCGCTTGCAAGGCGTGCGGATCACGCGCGGGCAAAAACGCTCGTCATAGGCGTTTCGGGCGGGCTTGACAGCACGCTTGCGCTCCTTGTATGCGTCCGCGCGATGAAAATACTGTCGAGGAGCGAAAAGGACGTTCTGGCAATCACCATGCCGTGCTTCGGCACGACGAAACGCACCAAATCGAACGCCGCCGTTTTAAGCGAAGGTTTGGGCGTAACCCTTAAAGAAGTGAATATCACGGCGGCGGTGCGCGCTCACTTTAACGATATCGGACAGAGCGAAGAAGTGACCGACGTTACCTACGAAAATTCGCAGGCGCGCGAGCGCACGCAGGTTTTAATGGACTTAGCGAATAAGACGGGCGGAATAGTCGTCGGCACGGGCGACTTATCCGAACTTGCGCTCGGATGGGCGACTTATAACGGCGACCACATGAGCATGTACGCCGTAAACTCGTCCGTTCCCAAAACGCTTATACGCTACCTTGTGGCGCACGAAGCGAAGCGTTCCGAAAAGGCGGTTAAAGACGCGCTTATCGATATATTGGACACCCCCGTTTCCCCCGAACTTATCCCGCCGAAAGACGGCGAAATTTCACAGCGCACCGAAGATATAGTGGGGCCGTATATTCTTCACGACTTCTATCTTTTTTACGCCGTCAGAATGGGCTTTACGCCGTCCAAAATCTACTTTATCGCGAAAAAAACTTTCGCGAAAGATTACGACGACGAAACGCTTTATAAGTGGCTTAAAAACTTTTACAACAGGTTTTTTACTCAGCAGTTCAAGCGTTCCTGCATCCCCGACGGGGTTAAAATAGGTTCGCTTACCCTTTCCCCGCGCGGCGACTGGCGCATGCCGAGCGACGCCGTCCGCGACCTTTGGCTTGAAGATTTAGAGACAATCAAACCGCCGGTGTAAAAGGCGGATAAATAAGCGGCAAATAAACAGCGCGTAGTTTTCTTAAACTTAAAGCCCCCTTTCGCAATCTTGCGAAAGGGGGTTTTGTTTTGGTTATAAGTCTTTGTATAGTTCGATTATCGCGATATAAACGATATGCGGTTAATCAAGCCTTGTTAAAGTGTTGCTTGCTATATCGAAGGAGTAAGTGTGGTCGTCGCCGAGGGCGCTCGTTCCCGCAACGTAGGAACTGTTAAGGAAGTAAACTTTGCCGTCTTTAACCGATATAGCCGAGCAGTAGAAGTCTTTATCGGTGTTTTTGTTGCCGTCTACGGTTACGTCGGGGGCTTTTGATTTCAACAATACTTCTTTACTCTCATCGGTTTTGATCGCGTTTTTATCGACTTTCCATAATGCCTGGAAGTTTTGCCCTAAAATCGAAGTTCCCGGAGCCGAATAATAATATATGTAGTTGCCGTCGATTACAAATTCCGTCGGAGCCGCATTTTTATTTACCAATATCACCTGGTTTGCTTCCGTTAGGTCGGATAACGCCGCGCGGCGAATTTGTTTTGTTGTGCCGTTTTGATAAATGAAGTATAGGTTATTTCCTTCTATTTCAAATTGTCTTATATTCTTAATGTCTGCGTGTAAAAGCGTGCCTTCGAGTTTAGCCGACGTATCGGTTATATCGTTTAAATTAAAGTAGTAAATTTTGCCGCCGTCAAGGTAGTAGAGCTTATCCCCGACAATGCGCAAATTGCTTGCGCCGTTTGCTTCCGAGAATTTAACGGATGCACCGCTGCCGTCTTTTTTGGCTCTGCCCAAGCCGCCCGCTTTGCCTGCCCAGTTGTGGTGGACGTAGTAAACGTAATCTCCGCTAACAATCATATCTCGGCAGTCGTTGGTGGAAACTTTTTCCGCCGCGCCGCCCATCGTTAAGTTGATGCGGTATAAGTCGTTATTCGTAAGGTTCGTAACCTGGTTGAAGTATAAGTAATCGCCGTCAAAATAGAAGTCTACGACTTTATCGCTCGTTAATTGTTGTTTAAAGCCGCTGACCGTATCGTAAGAGTAGAGCGTTTTGTCGGCAAACATATTAAGGTAGTAAAGCTTGTTGCCCCTTATAACGCTTTTGCCGCCCGTATTATACTGCTTATACTCGGGTGCGACAAAACCTTCTAAAAGGTCGGTCGTCGTGTTGTTTGAAGCGTTATATGCGTATAAATGGAGGTCGGTCGCGTCGATGTAAACGAAGCGGTTGTTTTTATAATCGTAAGTAAGCGCGTTTATACCGTTCGATAATTTTAAAACCTGAACTTCGCTGTCGCCGTTCACGCTTACTTTCCACACGCCGCGTTCGGCGGGCTTAAAGTTAGTGAATAAATCGGAATTATTGAAGTAAACGTAGCCGTTGTAAACGGTTAAGTATTCGCCAGCGCGGTCGGATAACTTTTTGACGGTCGGGGCGGAGGCGGATAAATCGATTCTGCCGATATAATCGTTCGTCAAGCCGTTCACGGTCATGTAAAGGTATTTGCCGCTAAAAACAAACTCGTGAATTTTAACGTCGGCAACTTTTGAAACGGCTTTCGTCGAAACGTTCAATTTGTAAAGGGTGTTGCCGTCGTTGCCGTTAGCGAAGTATAAATATCCGTTGTAGTAGGCAAGGTTTTTAGTTTTGCCTTCAAAAATTTTAACCTCTTTGGGCTCGTTTTCGGAGTCGTCTGCGGAAAGGTCTACGGAGTAAATTCCGGACTGCTCTTTCGTCACTAAGTTTGACGAATAGTAGAGCGTGTTGCCGTTTCTTGCAATATAGTCGAACTTGCCGAAGGTGAACATGGTTTTTACTTCGTCGTCCGTTTGTTCGCCGCTATCCGAGCCTTGCGTCAAGGTCTTGATAGAGTTAATATATGCGGCGGTGGAAACGTAGTCGAGCGTTGTCTCGGAAGATTTTACAAACTGCGTAACAACGTCCGACTTAATTTTTGTTATCGTTCCGTCGGAAGCGATAGAGTAAAGGTAGTCGTTGTCAAGCCCGTTTGAAAAATAAACGGTACCGTCCGGCATGGCGTAAACCGCCATATCTTTTTTGACGGTTTTAATCGTAAGCGTAGCGGCAAGCGATTTGTCAAAATAGTTTTTGTTAGTCAATTTTACGGTGACTACGTAGTCGCCCGCGTCGATTGCGGAAGTTACATTCGTCCCGTTTTTGGTAATGGTGTAAGATACGTTAGTGTTTTCGGGAAGGGTTCCGATAAGTTTTAAGTCGTCTATATGTTCGTTTCCGTCGTAATCGACTTTCTTATTTTCAAATTGAAGTCCGTTTTCGGGGAAATTTATCTTGTTAATCGTAAGCGTTGCGCTGAGCGTTTTTTTGTTGTAACCCGTTTTTGTGAGCGTTGCCGTGGCGGAATAAGCGCCTGCGTCGGTTGCGGTGCGCGTGCCTTGATAGGTTATATCCGTTCCGTTCGGCGCGCCGTTTACCTCAAGCGTGTGCGGCTGTCCGTCGTAGTCTACGGTTACGTTTGCAAAGGTTACGTTTGTAAAGTTAAGCGCGTTTATTTTAAGCGTTGCGCTGAGGTTAAGCGTGTTGTAACCGGTCTTTTCAATCTTAGCGGTTGCGTTGTACGTGCCGGGTAAGGTTTTGGGCTGATAGTCGCCGCCGTAAGTTACGGTTGCGCCGTCGGGTGCGCCGCTGACTTCTACTTTATGTTCGTTGCCGTCGTAATCAACGGTTACGTTTGCAAAAGTTACGCCGCTAAAATCGAGCAGAGCGGGGTCCTTATCGTCTTTATCGTCGTCCTTATCGCCTGCGCTCGTGTTATCGCCGGAACCGCTCGTGTTATCGTCGGTTGTTTGCGACCCGTTTTGCGAGTTGTCGCCGCTGGACGGGCTGTTGCTCTCGCCGCAAGCCGCAAATGCGGCGAGCGAAAGTATAAAACAAACCGTCAGCGTTACCAAAAGTAACAGTTTCTTTTTCATATATACTCTCCTTATATATTCAGCGCGTACGCGGGAAAGCATACGCGCCGTAATAACTAAGCAATTATTAGCAATCTTCGGGGTGGCGGTAGGCGTGTACTATCGCGTACGGATAAACGAAGACGGATATGACGGCCGCAAGCACGGTCGCCGCGGCAATTAAAGCCAAGCCTAAAACGAAGAATAAAATTTTCATGCAAATAACCCAAACTATGCCGTCGAAGTCTAAACTGAAAATAAGCCCGGGGAAGGTTACGTAACCCCACTCGACGATATCGTCAACGAAGTTATTGTCGAGTATTTTGCACGCAAGGAAGGTGTATGAGCATATTGCCGCCGCAATGGTTATACCTACGCCCGCGCCTACGCTGTCGAGTTTTGTGATAGATACGATTAAGCCTATAATTAAAATAGCGATAGCGAGAAGCGACGGCCACACGTATGCGTGAACGCGTGTTTTGTGCGCGTCTTCGAGCATAAGCGCATAGTCGCGCTTTTCGCGCTTGTCGTGACATTTTTTGCATACCGTTTTCGCGCCCTTATAATCTCTAAAAATTTCGGTTGCGTCATATATGGGGGTGTTGCACCATTCGCAAACGCCCAAAACGGGTTTTGCTTCCTTATATATAACCTGCGTTACTTGCTGAAAGGGAGCGGGTTCGGGTTTAACTTCGGGTTCTGCCGCGCCGATAATGCTGTCGGTGGAAACGTTGAAAATTTTCGCTATTTCCTTAATGGTTTGCAGGTTCGGCTCGACTTCGTCGTTTTCCCAGCGGGAAACGGCTTGCGCCGTGACGAACAGTTTGTCGGCAAGTTCTTTTTGCGTCATATTGTTTTTGATACGCAAATCTTTAATTGTTTTTCCTATCATAAAAATCTCCTTCGATTTTTTCTTTTATTATACAACCCTTTCAACTTTTTGTTTACTAAAAACGATTAACGGCTTGTTGAATTTGCTCAACAAATTGTTGACAATATAAGTTTTTGTTAAAAACCCAACTATACGCGGCTGTATTGTTTCTCGTTAATTTTTGTCCGACATAAAAAAATGCGTAGCTCGCAAAGAACTACGCACCGAAGAAATGTGTAATTCGCTTGCCGCTACGCAAATTTATAAAACAACTTTAAAAAGTTTTTTACACGCGAAAAACGCACTCTTACCGAAAGAGTATGTTCTTTTTAAAGTTATTTAATTGCGTAGCAACATTATTTTAGCACATTGTTTTTTAAATTGCAACGGTTAAAATGCCAATATGTAATTTACGTGAAAATTATTGCGGTTGATTTTTTTCGCATGTAAAAAACCGTCTGCAAAAACGAGCAGACGGTTTTTTAGAGTTTAATTTAATTTCAAAGTGCGGCTACCGTGGCGCGGGCGTAAATATAACCCGTTTAATACGCCGGTAGCGGTCGCTTAAAACGCGACTATGCCGTTTAAAAGCAGAACGCCTTCCGCGACCATCGCCGCGATGCCGATGAACATAATAACCCACGAAGAAGGAGTTTTTAATACGTTAAGCCCGCGAGAGATGAAGTAGAACGCCCACATAAACATCCATACGAGCGCGAAAATGCCGAACATTAAGCTGCCGGTTATGATAACGTAAACGCCGATAGCGAGCATAATGAGCGCGATTACCGCCGAGAACCAACCGAATGAAGTTTCGCTTAAATCCCAGATACCGATTGCGGCGACGTAAAGGTTGGTTATACCGAACAAAATAGCCGTGCCGTACAACAAATATTCAAAGGTTGAAGAAGCGGTTATCAAGCCGTAAAAACCGAGCACGGTCACTATTATGCCGGCAATGGTGTTGATGACGGACGTTTCGTGATTGTCGTTGTCGTCGATGAGCGGCAAAAACCCGTTCAGAAAGAACGCTATGCCGCTGAGAATTAAAGATACTGCAAACATAAAAATCTCCTTTTGCCGAGCGTTTTATATGCGATATACGCGTTCGGCTAAAATTATGTTTGCCGTTTTTATTTGTTTTTATACAAAAAAATTCCGCCCCCTCAAAAAGGGCGGAAATTTTAGCGACGTTTAGTCGATTTCGTTTATGATAAGGTCGGTTTTCGCGAAGCGTTTGACGGAAGTTATTCCGCTTTCGCATTTTGCCTTGCTCGAATAATCTTCGCTTTGGCAAATCAAGCGGTTCGACATAGAGAACAGTTTGAAGCAATAATGCCCGTACTTGTCGATGCTGGTCGCGAAGTTGCCGCCGTCAACGTTCTTTTTAATGGTTTGTATACCGTTTTTTACGCCCGATAAAGAGGAGTAGTTTTCGGTTTTTAAAAGTACGCCGCCGTTTGAAGCGAGCAGTTTAGCGTAGTACTTTCCGTCTTCGCCTTTAACTATCACCCACTTGCCCGCATACGCTTGTTTATGCGCTTGCGCGGGTTTTTGTTCTAAGGGGGCGACTTTTGCGGGTTTAGTCGAAGCGGCGGCGACCTTGTTTGCGTCCACCGTTTTCGTTACGCTCGTCGCGGCGGGTTTATTCGCCGCTTTGTTGCCGTCCGTTTTTGCCGTCGGGTTCGCGGCTTTAGTCGGCTTGCTTGCCGCGGTCGGTTTTGCGTTTATCGGTTTATCCGATTTTGCCGTTGCCGATTTTGTAGCCGCCGTTTTGACGGTTGTTTTTGCCGTTGATTTAGAGGCTGATTTAGCCGTTTTTGCGGATGGGGCAGGTTTAGCGGGTTCGTTCGTCGCCTTTATTTCTTGTGGGGCGGGTTCCGCTTCCGTATTGCCTTCATTACTTTCGGCGGGGGCGGGGTTAGTTTCGTTCGCCGCTTCCGAACTCTTGTCGTCGGGGGTTTCGTCTTTTACGCTTGTTGTAGAGTAGTTTGCGCTTTCGTCCGCCGGGGCGGCGGGTTCTATTTCGCTCGACGGCGAGGCGGTTGCTTCTTCCGATTCGGTTTTTCCGTTATCGTCATCCGCAAGCGGTTTTGATTCGGTCGTTTCGGCCGTTTCAAAACTCTTATACAAAACTTCGGGGTTGCTGACGTTGCCCGCGATATTGTCGAGTTCTTCTTTTGAAATTCTGTTCAACTCTTCTTTATATTCTCTCTCGGCGCGCTCTTTTTTTCTGCGGCTTATTTTCAGCGACAATACTATCGCGCCCGCAATCAACGCGACGAAAACTAAAATCGCCGCAATCATCGCGCCAAGGTGATTTTCAACTAAATTTTCAAAAAAGTCCTTTATTCTATCCATCGCAAACGCCCTTAAATACGTAATTTAACTAAGTATGTGAAAAATTAACGAATTTATTTTAATACAAAAAAACGCGATAGTCAAACGAAAGCGTTGCTAAATTTACAATTTAGCGCTAAAATATTTTGCATCAGGGGGTCATCGGGAATGAACGGGGCAAACTCAAAGGTTTATAAAGCGATTATAGTCGGCGCGGGCTTTGCGGGAATGGTTGCCGCAATAACCTTAGCCGAGAGTATAGGCGGCGAATACGTCGCGCTTATAGAGCACAACGAAAGGGTCGGCAAAAAACTTATTCTCACCGGGAACGGGCAGTGCAATATATCTAATATATCCGTTACGACCGACAGATACCACGGGTTAAATTCCGAATTTTCAAAAAACGCGCTCGCCGCGCACGGATATGAAAGTTTAAAAGAATTTTTCGGCAAGTTGGGCGTGCCGCTTATAAGCGACGGCGATAAAGTTTACCCCCTTTCTAAACAAGCTTCCGCCGTTCTCGACGCGCTTCGGCTCCGCCTTGATTATTTGAAAGTAAACCTTTTTACGGGTGAAAAAGTCGTCGAAGCAAAAAAATCGGTTAAAGGCGATAACGGCGAAGTTTTCATCGTTAAAACTGATAGCGGTAAAACCCTTTACGGCAAAAATTTACTGATTGCGTCGGGCGGGTGCGTCGCCCCGCAAACGGGTAGCGACGGGGCGGGGTATACCTTAGCGAAATCGTTCGGGCATAGCGTAACCGCGCTTTATCCGTCGATATGTAAACTCCCGTGCGATAAAAACAAAATCAAAGGGCTTGCGGGTATCAAACAACAGGCGGGGATAATTTTAAAAATAAGCGGTCGGGCGGTCGCAAAAGCGCTCGGGGACGTTTTGTTTTCGCAGGACGCCGTAAGCGGCAACGCGGCTTTCGGCATATCTTCGTACTATGCGGGGGCTAAAAACGGTGAGGCGGTTATCGACTTCTGCCCCGATATGAGCGGCGAAAATCTGACGGCGTATCTCACAAAAAAACTTGAAGACTGCCCCTACTTAACCGTTGCGGAACTGTTCGGCGGCATAATAAATAAAAAGGCGGCGGAAGCGGTTATAAGAAATTCGACGGGCATAAACCCGCTTGAAAGAGCGAATTTCGGCATAATTAAATCGGCGGCGGAAGCGGTTAAGAACTTTAGCGTGCCGCTAAAAACTATCGTAGACTTCGTCGGCGCGCAAGTGACGCGCGGCGGGGTTAAAACCGATGAGGTAAACGATAACTCGATGGAGAGTAAACTCGTTAAAAACTTATATTTTGCGGGCGAGGTTTTAGACGTGGACGGCGATTGCGGCGGGTTTAACCTGCAATGGGCGTTTTCGTCGGCAACGGCGTTTGCCGAAAGCGTTATAGGGGCGCTAAAATGATAGAACTTAACGGAATAAAAACGCCGATAAATATAACCGAGCGCGAACTTAAAGAAAAGTGCGCGAAAAAAGCGAAAATCGGCGTGAACGCAATAAAATACTTCAAAGTAGTGAGAAGGTCGATAGACGCGCGCGACAAAAACGAAGTTAAGTTCGTATACAACGTCCGCTTATCGACGAAAGACGAAAAATTTGAAGAGCTTGAGTTTAAAAGGATAAACGCAAGCGTTTCCGTGTTGGTCGTGGGCGCGGGACCCGCGGGGCTTTTTTGCGCGCTCGACTTATGCCGCCGTGGCTTTGACGTTACCCTTATCGAGCGGGGCGAAAGCGTTGACGAGCGAAAAAAATCGGTTGACGGGTTTATTAAAACGAGGGTTTTGAACGAAGAGAGCAACGTGCAGTTCGGCGAGGGCGGCGCGGGCGCGTTTTCGGACGGGAAACTTAACACGCAGGTAAACAATAAATTCGTTAAAGCGGTTTTTGATGATTTTTTGCGTTTCGGCGCGCCCGAAGAGATAGGGTACGACTTTAAGCCGCATATCGGAAGCGATAAGCTCCCCGCCGTGGTGAAAAATATCCGTAACGAAATTATTCGGCTCGGCGGGAAAGTTCGGTTTAACGCAAAGCTTACCGACGTAACTATCAAAAACGGAAAAATCACCTCCGCTTATATAAACGGCGGCGAGGAAGTTTACGACGAAGTGGTTCTTGCCGTCGGGCACAGCGCGCGCGACGTTTACTATATGCTCGACCGCCGCGGCGTTTTTATGGAGCCTAAGCATTTTGCGGTGGGGCTCAGAATCGAACACCTTCGCCGCGATATAGACGTTTCGCAGTACGGCGAAAAATCTGTCCGAAACGGTTTAACAAGCGCAAGTTACAAACTCGTAAGCCACGCGGCGGATAGGGGCGTGTTTACTTTTTGTATGTGCCCCGGCGGCTACGTTCTGCCGTCGCAAAGCGAAAAAGAAACGGTCGTTGTGAACGGAATGAGCAACTACGCCCGCGACGGAATAAACAGCAACAGCGCGGTCGTCGCGCAAACAAAAGACGGAGATTTTCCGTGCGAATTGTTCGGCGGGCTAAACTTTCAGCGCAAGATTGAAAAGGCTGCGTTCGAGCTTGGCGGCGGAGATTATTCCGCGCCCGTTTCGCTTTTTTGCGACTATAAAGCGGGCAAAATTTCAAGCGGGTTTAAAGGCGTCCTCCCGACGTATATGCCCGGCGTTAAATTTGCCGACCTTAATAAACTCTTCCCCGAAAGCATAAACGCCGCGCTTAAAGCGTCGATAACCGATATGGGTAAAAGGTTAAAGGGGTTCGACTTAGACGGCGCCGTTTTGACGGGCGCGGAAACGAGGACTTCTTCTCCGCTGAAAATTACCCGCGGCGAAAATTTAAGCAGCGTAAACGTTTTAAATTTATATCCTTGCGGCGAGGGTTGCGGGTATGCGGGCGGAATAACGAGCGCGGGCGCGGACGGCAAAAAAGTCGCGCTAAGTTTAGCCGAAAAGTACGGGGTTAAGCATTTATAATATCTCGGTTAAGTTTTACTTATAAGTAAAATTAAATTAACGCTTTACTTTTTTTAAAAAATAGTTTAATATAATTTGTATAAAAATCAATTTATCGTTGATTTTTGTTCATTTAAGCGGCGCAAATTTGTGAATTTGTAAATTTAAAATTTCTTTTTATTGACCGATGTTTATTTAAGCGGCTTTTTCGTGTTTAAATCTATATCGGTTTGCCGTTTTTTTATGAACCGCGACGGTTTTTGCCTGCTTTTTGTTCAAAAAACGGCTTAATTTCATTACAAATGCCAAACTGTAAAATTTTTTACAATATTATATCCGACGGGGAAGCGACCGCCTTTGAAGCGTTCGGCGATTTTTTGCGTAGAAACGACGCATATAACCTCGTTTTTTATACGACGGAGGACGGAAAAAAGACTAAAAACAGTTACGCCGTTTTTCCCGATAAAGTCGTGTTTTCCCGCGTGGGCGAAACCTCTTATATAATAACGCTTAAAAAGGGAACAGAATCTGAAAGCGTTATTAAGTCGGATAAACTAAGCTTGCCGTTTTCGGCGGCTCTCAAATCGTTTTCGTATAATTTTTGCGCGGGCGAATTTTCTTTCGATTTAAGTTACGATATAAAAATCACATCGATGACGCTTAACAATCGCGTCAAAGTAAAGGCGGTGTTTTTATGAAAATCGAATACTTCGGGCACTCTTTCGTAAAACTTACCTTTAGTGAGTTTTCCGTCGCAATCGACCCTTACGGCGATATAGGTTTGACTCCGCCGTCGGTTTTTGCAGACCACGTTTTTTGTTCGCATAACCACTACGACCATAATAACGCCGGCTTTATAAGCGGCGCAAAGCGGATAGATGAGGGTAACGTAAAAGATAGCGGCGGGCGGTTCGAGATTGTAAAAACTTTTCACGACGAAGCTTTCGGCGCGTTACGCGGCGAAAACGACGCGCTTATAATAAACGCCGACGGTAAAAAAATCGTCCACTTCGGCGATACGGGTTGTTTTGACGAAGCGCTTGCCGAAAAAGCGCGCGGCGCGGATATAATTTTTATTCCGGTCGGCGGCAAATATACGATAGACGCCGCAGGCGCGAAAAAATATATCGAAGCGATAATCCCGCAAACGGTTATCCCCATACACTACAAAATCGACGGCTCGACCGTGGATATAGCAAAAATCGACGAATTTTTAAAACTTATAAAGGTATTTAAAACCGAAAAAAGCGGTTTTTTATATAACGTAAACGAAAAAGGCGTAATAGTCGTAACGCCGGAGGTAAAACATGTATAGTCTAGAAGAACTTAAAGGATATTCTATTTATCCGTTGCGCGAAATATTAAGGACTCTCGGCGGCGTTCCCGCTAACCTTAAAAAACCCGAACTTATCTCAGGTATTTTAGAGATACAAAGCGGCGAAAAGACCCCTTCGCGCAGTAATCGCGGCAGAAGACCGAGTAAACCCGTTGCGAGCGATAGAATCAATTATATAAAAGACGGATTTCAAAAAGTCGCCGTAAGCGAAGACGAAATTACCGAAGGCGAACAACCTTCTACCTATCAGGGCAAAGGTTCCGCGGCTTCGGGGATACTCGAATTGCATGCCGACGGTTACGGTTTTTTGCGCGGCAGAAATTACGAAACGGACGGTGTAACCGACGTTTACGTCGCGAAAAACGTTATCCGCCAATATAACCTCCGTGCGGGCGACTATATCGAGGGATATTCCGCAAGGACGCGCCAGGACGCTTCCCCGTCGGTTCAAACGGTCAAAAAAATAAACGGGGTGGCGTGCAATAAGTATAAGCGCGTTAATTTCGACGATTTAACGCCCTACTATCCCGTTGAAAAGCTTACTATGGAACTTGCCTTGGACGAGGGCGATTTATCTTTGCGCGCAATAGATATTTTATGCCCTATCGGTAAAGGTCAGCGCGGGCTTATCGTCGCGCCGCCGAAAGCGGGCAAAACCACTTTAATCAAAAAAATAGCGCACTCTATAGAGGTTAATAACCCCGAAGTGCACCTTATCGTCTTATTGATTGACGAACGCCCCGAAGAAGTTACCGATTTAAGGCGTTCCGTTAAAAGCGAAGTCGTCGCGAGCACTTTCGACGAAGGCGTCGAACACCACGTTCGCCTTGCGGACCTCGTTTTAAACAGAGCAAAACGCCTCGTCGAAACGGGGAAAGACGTCGTCGTTTTGTTAGACAGCATCACGAAACTCACCCGCGCGGTGAACGCCTACCTTCCGTCGAGCGGAAAAACGCTGTCCGGCGGGATAGACGTTGCCGCCCTTGCCCCGACAAAAAGGTTTTTCGGCGCGGCAAGAAACGTTGACGGCGGCGGAAGTTTAACCGTTATTTCTACCGCGCTTATCGACACCGGCTCTAAAATGGACGACGTGATTTACGAAGAA
>CAKQMM010000005.1 GCA_934254755.1 uncultured Clostridia bacterium | reverse complement strand
CGCATCATCCGCACGTAATGACTGACGATATACTCCCGCACCTCCGGATAACGGGGATCCAGCGCATAGGTTTGAATGGCGTCGATATACTCCAGCGTTTTGCCCTTGAACGTCTGCGCGGCTTTCGAATGGAGACCCGCAAAAGGAACCGCGCACCAGAGCATATATTTCATTCCCAATTCGTGGATTTTCCGCACATGCTGACGCATATCGGGAAATTTTTTAACGGAGGTCTGAAGATCGCCGCCGTAGGCATAGCCCCGTTCGCAGTCGTCGTCTTCCCAGCCGTTATCCAGAATCAGCGTTTTCATGCCGAAGGGAACAGCCCGCGCGCATTCGGCTTCGATCTGATCCGCAAACAGAAAATGGTGGAAGCTGTACCAGGAAGAATACATGGGAAGCCTTGCTTCCGGGGGAACGTTCACAGGCGGATATTTTTCCTCCCACCATTTAGCCACCGCCCGAATCGCGTCTTCGTAGCGGCAGTTCGTTTCGTCGATCCAGAGCTTTACCCGGTAGCCATCCGTCAGGCCGGACGCATCCAGCGGAATGGAAAAACGCGCGTGAAGCGTGCCGTCCTCTTCATGAACGCCGATGGAGCGGGTCAGCAGTGTAACGCAGTCATCCAGCGCTACGGTATATCGGTTCCAGCCCGCGTCGTTGAAAAAGCAGTGCAGCGGGCTGCTTTTGGACAGCTTGCTCTCTTCATCGCAGCCCCAGTCCGGCTTCAGCGCCCGGTCAAAGTGGCACTCGCTGTGCCACTGATATTGAATATCCCAAATCGGCTTTTCCCACGAAAGCGTGAACACCGGCTTTTCGGGAAGGTCCTTGCGTTCCCAGTGCAGTTCAAAGCAGTACAGACTGCGCGCCTCTTCGCGGCTGTCTGTGCAGGTGATCCGGCAGGGAAAATTGACTTCCGCCCGAAGCATGCCAAATTGAATTTCGCTCATATCCACAATCCTTTCCGGTCCGCAGTTTCCTTACAGCAAAATGACTTCGTCCGTTTCCGACTGCTTGCGGATCACGACAGGAGTCTGATCGCCATGTACCCGTACCTTCCAGATCCGCTTCTCGGCCTTTCCGGCATACTCTCCCACCCGCTCGCCGATGGTCAGCTCCACCTTTTCAGCATCCGCACGGCAGAAAATTTCCGTCCGGCAGCTCTGCCGGTTTTCATAATCCAGGCTGATGCCGTCGTCCTCCCGGAACACATAGCGGCTTTCGCCCAGCGGGTAAACATCCAGCTCTATTTCCGAATCGTCATACTGGTAAACATAATCCCGATCCTTCCACGTCGGCACAATAGCGCCCCGGCGGACGAAAAGTCCTCCGCCCTTTCCGGCGGGAGGCGTATAGGGAACTGTGCAGGGGCCGCAATACCGCTCGCCGGTGAAGAAATCCTCCCATTCGCCTTCCGGGAAAGTGACCTGAGTTTCGAACACCGTCACCATCAGCCATGGCCCCAGCATAAACTGCGTGATGCAGTCCGCCAGCTCCTCGCTTTCCGGAAAAGCCAGCGGCATGGGCCGCACGATGGGCATATCTTCTTCGTGCCCTTCCAGCGCGGCGGAGTAAAGATAGGGAAGAAGCCGGTAACGCAGCCGGGCATATTCCGTAAAGGCCCGTTCGTTTTCTTCGCCGGCCCACCACGGCTGGCTGAAGCCGATCCAGCTATTCAGATGGCCCCATGGGAGCAGCAGGCCGAAATGAATCGCCTCCACCGAGCTGACGTCCATATCGCAGGTCGTATTCATCGCCCCGGACAGCGCCAAATTCAGAATCCATGTCAGCGCGCCCTGCCGGCCTCCGTTGTCGCCGGTGGTCATGGCTCCCCAGCGCTGGCAGCCGGTGTAGCCGCCGCAGTAATGATGCATGGGGCGGCGGCCCATGGTTTTGGCAAAGCCCTGATACATCTGCTTAACGATCAGTGTCTGGTTCAG
Source organism: uncultured Clostridia bacterium (assembly GCA_934254755.1). Taxonomy (GTDB): domain Bacteria; phylum Bacillota; class Clostridia; order Christensenellales; family Borkfalkiaceae; genus HGM11412. The sequence goes on along the minus strand of CAKQMM010000005.1, from coordinate 15,870 downwards.
GTTATGCATCTGCTCATCGCAGGCGCCGTTTTTGTAGTTCATATCCGGATGAACCTCGTACACCAGCTCGCAGGGGTCGATTTTGAAAGCGTCTACGCCCTGCCGGACAAAGGGAACCAAATGATCGAACCAGGCGGGCGGATCGCAGGTTTCCTCTCCGCGAACGATGCGTTCTTCCTCCGCCGTCAGGTCATGATCTACGCAGAGCCATAGCTTCAGATGAAAGCCATAGCGCTTCAGCGCCGCGATAAAGGATTCCGGGTGCGGCTGATCTGCCGGGCCCCAGTTGGGCACATGAAAGCGGGTTTTCTCCCACTGCTTGTCCAGGCCGTGATCGTAGAACTTTGTCATCCAGCCCGGCTCCAGCGAAACCATATCGCAGGGAATATGCTTTTCGCGGAATAAGCGGGCATGATCGGTCACGACAAACTCCGTAGCGTAAATAGGCGCAATATAGGTCAGGCCATAGGCCCATTTGGGCAGCAGCATATTGTGTCCGCTCAGCCGGGCGTATTTTTTCAGCACTCCTGCCATGGAGCCGCCCCAAAGCAGGAAAAGATCCAGCTCTCCGTCCTCGCCGAGAATTTCCAGCCGGTCGGCCCGGCTCTCACCTACGTCTACAAAATGCTTCCAGTCGTTATTGATCAGAATGCCCCAGCCTTCCTGACTCATCAGGAAGGGAATGGGCGCTTCGTCAAACTGGTAATAGGCCCAGTTTTGATAGGTATGCCCCCGCAGATTCAGGCTTTCGCTGTTTCCCTCTCCCAAGCCGTAGAAGCGCTCCCCGGGCAGAATGGAAATGGAAATGCCGAAGGGCGTATGCACGCCCCGTTCCACGGGCGCATTGTTTCGTGTCGTGCCGTTGGGATCGCCGATAATGACGCGCTGTCCCGCGCAATGCTCAGAAAAACGGTTTTTGAGCTTTTCCAGCTTTTCCTGCCATTCCTGCGCGTTTTCTTCGGTGCGGAAGGAAAAGCAGAGACTGCGCCCGTTGGGCAGGCGGATCTCCTGCCCGTTCCATTCGATTCCCGAACCGCATCCCGCCGGTTCCGTATGGAGAACGTCATACCGTTCCAGCAGAGAAGGAGAAAAATGATCCGACATTCTTAACCGAAGGATTCCCTCATCGATCGCCTGTGCCCTAAGTTCCATGCCTTTTCCCTCATTTCTGTTCCGTATCTCGTTATCTCGTTCAGCCCTTCACCGCGCCGATCATAACGCCCTTCACAAAATATTTCTGCAAAAAGGGATAGATCACCAGAATCGGAACGGTCGTAACCGTAATGGTGCAATACTTGATTAAATCTTTCGCATAGCTTTCTTCTACCAGATTGGCTGCGCTGTCCGTCGATGACATCTCGTTCAGGATCAGCAGCTCGCGCAGAATCATCTGCAATGGGTACAATTCCCGGCTGCGGTGAAAGATCAGAGAATGATACCAGCCGTTCCACTGGGCCACGGCGTAGTACATCCCAATAACCGCCAATACGGAGGAAGACAGGGGAAGCGTGATGCGGGTAAGCACCTGAAAGTCGTTGGCGCCGTCCAGCAGCGCGCTTTCTTCCAGCGCGGCGGGAATGGATTTGAAAAAGGTGCGCATGATGATCAGATTATAAGTAGATAACGCCGCCGGGATCACGATGGCCCAGCGGGTGTTATACATGCCCAGATCCCGGACCACGAAAAACCACGGGATCAGTCCGCCGCTGAAAAACATGGTAAACAGCATGCCTTTCATCATCACATTCCGGGGCAGGAAGTCTTCGCGGCTGGTAACGTAGGCTCCGGCGATGGTCAGCGCCATGCTGATGGCCGTGCCCACGACCACGTAAAAAATGGTGTTGTAAAAGCTGTGCAGGATATTGGGGTTGGAAAAAACCATGCGGTATCCTTCCAGCGTAGCCGGCTCCAAGGGCTTGAGCAGCAGGTCGCTGCTTTTCATCAGCGCCCGCGCATCGGAAAAGGAGGCGCAGATCGTGTAATACATCGGATAAATGGTAATCACGATCAGAAAAAGCATGAGAACGACGATCAGGGCATTGGCGATTTTATAGGTTATTTTTCTGGCTTCAACATGATGCATTGCAAGGCCTCCTTACCACAGCGCGGTTTCATTCACCCTGCGTGAAAGCGCGTTGGCGCCTACCAGCAGCATAATATTGATGAGCGAATTCAGCAGTCCTACCGCCGAGCCGAAGCTGTATTCAAATTTGCTCAGACCCATGCGGTATACATAGGTGGAGATCACGTCCGCCGTTTCATAAACCCGCTCGTTATACAGCAGGATGATCTGATCCCAGCCCAGATTCATCAGGCTTCCGATGCGCATGATTAGAAGGATCACCACGGTGGGCATAATGCCGGGCAGCGTTACGTGAAGCATCCGCCGCCAGCGCCCCGCGCCGTCGATCTGGGCGGCTTCGTACAGTTCGCTGTCCACCCCGGCCAGAGCGGCGAAATAGATAATGGAATCCCAACCCAGATTCTGCCAGATATTCATGCCGATATACAGCGGCTGGAAATAGCGGGGCACCGTAAACAGGTTGGTTTTCTGCATGCCAAGATGGGAAAGCACGTTGGTCAGGATCCCGTTGCTGGAGCAGAACTGCACCATCAAACCGCAAATCACCACGGTGGAAATAAAATGAGGCATATACGTGATGGTCTGCGTTACCCGCTGAAAGCTCCGGTTCGGGATTTCATTCAGCAGAAGGGCGAACAGAATGGGCAGCGGAAAGCCCACCAGCAGCATGCCCAGATTGATGCTTAAGGTGTTTCCCAGCAGTCTGCCGAAATAGCGGCTGCTGACGAGCTTTTCAAAGTGCTTCAGACCAACCCAGCGGCTGCCGGCAATGCCAAGCGCGGGCTTGAAATCCTGAAAGGCGATCACAACGCCGTACATCGGCAGATAACAGAAAATGATATAATAAGCCGCCACCGGAAAGGCCAGCAGATAAAGCAGCGGATGGTTTCGAATATTGTCCAAAAGACGCCTGCGCAGCGGCGCACGCCTTACAGTGAGGGATTCTGCGTTCAAAGCGATTCCTCCTTACCGGAAAACCGCCGCTGTGCGGCAGCGGCCCGAAAAATAAAAAAGGAAACGGTTCTGTGGCAGGATATGCCATCTGCCGTTTCCATGAGGCTTCCCGGGGAAAGAGGCCGGACGGCCCCTTTCCCGGTAAAATGGTTGACGGTTAACGGGCGTTGAAACGATCCAGCGCCGCCTGCTCGGCGTCGATGGCTTTCTGGATTCCCATGCCGTCCAGGTTGGCCACGGCGGCGTCCCAGTCCTCCAGGGAGGCTTCGCCGCAGATGATCTTCAGCGCCAGCTCGGACATGTAGGTCTTGATCTCGGTCATGACTTCGGACACGGTGCGGCTTTCGTCGCTGGTCAGGCTCACGCCGCCGGGAACCAGCTTTTCATCGCTGACGCCCTCGCTCCAGACCTTCCAGTTTTCCCGATGCTCCGGCAGGTCGTACTGAGACAGCTCCATGGAATCTGGCACTTCGGTGGTCAGGTTCTGGATGTAGTGACGGTTGGTGCCGTTGGGGTAATCGGGGTTTTCTTCAGAGGTCATCCACGCGGAACGGACGTAATCGCCGTTTTCGTTGATTTCATAGGTGGTGTGACCGTCGCCCAGATCGCCGATACCAAAGGTGGTCAGCAGGTTGATCTCCGGCTTGAAGAGGCAGTCGATCCACTTCATGGCCAGCTCGGGGTTCTTGCAGGCGGTGGAGATAAAGAAGCGGCTTTCGGTGCTGACGCGCTTCAGGCAGGAAGCGGTGCCCAGGACGCTGTCGTCGCCCGCCTTGCGCAGGGTGCTCATGGGAACGGAGTGGAAGTTGGGATCCTCGGTGGGGCCGGTCTGAATGAGGGTACGGGTCTCCCAGTTGCCGATGCCGATGACGGCGGTGCGGCCGGTGTAGTACATCTTCTTGCAGTCGTCATGCGTGCGGTTGATGTTATCCACGTCGATGATGCCTTCGCTCATCCAGCGGGTCATCATTTCCAGGAAATCACGATAGCCGGCCTGCAGATAGGAGTGAGTGACCTTGCCTTCATCGTTCAGGATGAAGCCGTCCCAGGTGACGCCGTAGCCGGCGGCCAGCACGTTGCTGTTGTTGATGAAATAATCGTCGAACTGAGCGAAGGCCAGCGGAACGGTCACATCATAGGCTTCCTTGATGGCCAGCATGGCTTTTTCGAAGTCCTCATAGGTCTTGGGAACCTCCAGACCCAGCGCGTCCAGCCAGTCCTTGCGGATCTGCAGGCCGGTGTGCTGGATGCCGTTGACCACGTTGCTGCCCAGGCCGGTCAGCTTGTACACGCCGCTGTCGGTCTTCAGGACCAGCTTATCCTTATCGGAAAGCGAGTTGTACATCGCCAGATAATCGGGCGCGTACTTTTCGACCAGCTCGTTAGGGTTGATGACGATGCCATCCTCGATCGCGCCGTCGGTCTGACCGGGATAATCCCGACCCAGCTCATCCGCCGCAATGAAAATATCCGGATATTCGCCGGAGGCGACCAGCATATTGAAGAAGGAACCGTCGTCGTTTTCCGGCGGGCAGATGAATTCAATATGAACGTTGGTCAGCTCTTCCAGCTTCTGGATGGTAGGAGACTCGTTCAGGTCGGTCATCATGCTCAGGCTGCCGGAGGGGGCCTGCATATAAACCGTTAACGTGGCTTTTTCTTCCGTCAGAGGAAGGGTAACGGCTTCGGGCTCCGCCAGCGCGCAGCTGCACAGGCAGAGCATAAGGCACAGAATCAAAGCGAGACTTTTTTTCATGGCTGTTTTCCTCCATATTTTATTGGTTCCGTTGGTCTGCCGGTTTGGCGCCTTGACCGGACAAACTGCATGTGCTATTTTTACGGCTTTTTGGTCAAAAAAGCAATAAGCAAAATCCGTCGGTACCGCCAAAATGTGTTTTATTGCTAAAAGCGCGCCAGATTGGGCAAAAATAGGGTGAATCGTTTTTTGACGATTCCCGTATCGGATTTTACGTATTCTTTTTGCACCAAACGCCGCTCCATCGCCTTGAAAAAACTTTGGGCTTTCGGCTACAATAAAAAAAGCAGCAGATATGCTCAAACTGTCGCTCCTCGCACAGAGCTGCCGAAGGAGCCGCCGCCCTTTTCCGCTCTCTTTCACTATGCGGCGGGGCTCGGCCATCCCCCGCGCTTTGCGCAGCATTTCTTCGACGATTTGAGCCAATATCCCTCTATCAGACATTAGGAGGATTTTGAAATGCATAAAGCCAAAAAACGTCCGCTTCTGCAGAGCCTGATCCTTTCTTATTTGCTTGTCCTCTTTCCGCTGGCGCTGTTATGCTATGTTCTGTTTCAAAATCATTCCGCAGTGCTGGAAGGAAACCTGCAGCAAATGCAGTACGCGCAGCTGCACCGCTATCAGACCGCCCTGCAGAGTGAATTGACGGATCTGACCTTATTGGCCAATCAGTTCTATACCACCGTTTCCCAGACCAACGCCGTCACCCGCAGCCGCGCCGATCTGCAGAGCACCGATCATACGACCATGGTTCGCCTTCGCACTCAGCTTTCCAGCGCGGTCAACACCTCCCGGAGCGTGGAGGAAATCCTGCTTTATATGGGAAAAAGCGGATACGGGATTACCTCCAAGCGCGTCCTTCCTTTGGATCAGCTGTATTCGCTGACGGAAAACCATGAAGCTCTTTGGAAAAGTCTGGATGAACTAAAGCAGCTGCTGAGCTTTACCCGTCGGGGCGGGCTGCAGCGCGTGGATGATACGCTGTATTTTTTTACGGGATTGGGAAATGGTTCCTGCGTCCTTTTCAATTTGCGTCCCGATTATCTAATCGACCTGTATGGCGAAAACTCTACGGATGAGTATTTTGCTTTTACCACGCTTCAGGGAGATATTTTATTCCAAAACGGAGAGGATTTTCCGCTGGACACCGTTCAGTTTCTGGCGGAGGAAGGCGAATTTGCTTCTAACAAGTGGTTGGTCACGGCGCTGCGGCTGGACGGGTATGATTACCGTATTATCAGCGTCAGATCCCGGACGGCCATACGCACGGCGCTGTTAAAGCAGACCACCGGCCTGCTTGCGGCGATCCCGGTATGCACGTTTCTCAGCTTTATGGTCATTATCCTTTCTCTGAAACGAAATTACACCCCTGTAGCCGAGGTGCTGCGGATGGCTAACGACAGCGGATTTGATACGGATGAGGAAAATCACGAATTTGACCAGCTTCATACGCTGCTGCAAAAGGCGCTGGATGACCGTCAAAAGCTCAAGCAGCGGGAGGACCGAATCAGACTGCGGCAGGACGACGCCCGACTTTATACGGAACTTGGTACTTCTCAGGCGGAGACAGCAGCTGCAAAACGCTTTGCCCAATGCCGGCAGCCCTTTCCCATGCCCTACTGGTGCTATATTGAAATGACGCTGGTCGATTACGGAGACGTTCAGGATGACGAAACCATCTTCTCCATCGCGCAAGAATTGATTCGAAAAATGCTGGAGCCAAATTTCAGCGTAGTATCCCTGCAGACGGGACAGCAGCTGCTTTTCCTGATGGGATTGCAGCATAGCGGCGATTCGCAGATTCCCCTGTTCAGGAACGATCTGCAAAGGGCTTTGAGCTTTCTTCAGGAGGAATATTCAGCAGAATTTGTTTGCTGTGCGACCGATGTTGCCGCTGTGGGAGAGTCCTTTTCGCAGACTTCCATCACCCTGATGGAGCAGCTGTCTCAGATGCGGCTGCTGCCCTGCAGCGCCCCCATACAGATGTATCAGGAAATTCCGGCCATGGAAAGCCATATTCTTTCGATTCTTTCTGCCATGCAGCAGGCTGTGCTGACGGGAAACGACAGCGCATTGCAAAACGACGCCTCTCAGCTGTATCTGCTGTTGGAACGCGAGCGGGAAAAAGTCTCCGATTCATCGGCGAAAAGCGAAGGACACCTGCTTGAGCAGGTCATTCAACTGGTTCAATCCAGCTACTTTGACCCTGATCTCAATGTGTCGGCGATCGCTCAGCGTCTGGGACGAAATCCCGACGTAGTCTCGCGGGCGTTTCGGCAGGGCATGCAGATCGGCCCGCTGGAATACCTGCATTCCGTGCGGATTCACGCTGCCACCCGCCTGCTGAAAGAAAATCCCGATTTGACCATCCGCCGTGTGGCCGAGCTCTGCGGCTATATCAATATCGATTCGTTTAATCGTGCCTTTAAGCGGATTATCGGCACGACAGCCGGAAAATACCGGGAAAAACTTTCGGAAATGGAATCAAAGAAAAACGGGAACGACGAACGCTAGGCCATCCTGCCCTCATTTGTGCGGCGTTGCCCTGCTCTTTTGGGTACGTTATTCCCCTAATGAAAATTTGACGATTCGTGCCCTCGCTCCCCTAGTTTCAGCACCTCCGCAGCCGGAAAGCATCCGCCGAATGTTTTCCGGCTTCTTTTGTTCCGTTCTTTTTCTTCCGTCCTTTTCATCAAAAAATGACAAATAGTCACATTTTGCATCTTGACGTTCCTGTTTTCTTTCTTTATAATCGAAAGCGTTGTTTCACAATGGAATGATTTTACGAAAGAAGAGGAGCGGCATGGGCAGAGAAGTGCTGGCAAGCATCCGGACGCAGTATCCCTCGTTTACGCGCGTGGAAAAAAGCATCGCCGATTACGTTCTGGATCACGGCGGCGAAGTGGTGAACATGCGCATCCGGGAACTGGCGTTTCGCTGCTCTGTGGGCGAAAGCAGCATCGTCCGCTTTTGCCGAACCATCGGCCTGGGCGGCTACGACGATCTGCGGCTTTCTCTGGCGGCGGCATTGGAACGGGAGCCCCTTCCGGCGGATGAAACCGAGGCTGCTGCGGGGAACATCGCCGACGAGCTGTGCCGTCTTCACTGCCAGAGCCTTCAGAACGCCCGAAGCATTCTGAAGGCGGAAACCCTTCGGGCGGTTTCGGAAAAGATGCTGGCGGCGCGGCAGATCTATTTTTTCGCTCCAGCCGGGGCCCATGCCTTGGCCGCCCACCTGAGCGATACGGTTTTGCAGGCGATCGGAAAGGGCGTCAGCCTGACCCCGCCTTATCCCAAGGCGCTGTGCCGCCGGGAAATGAACGCGCAGGATTTGGCCTTTTTACTCTCGACAGACACTGCCCCGGATAACGCGGACGTGCTGGAAAGCATGGCCGCTCAGCTGCGGGGACGGGGCGTGGAGCTGGTTTCCTTATCCTGCTGCGGCAAAACGCCTGCCCAGCAATATTGTCAGGAGAAGCTGTTCTGCGGCACCATCGAGTTCTTCGGCGGCTCCATGCCGGACCGGCTGGCCCTTTGCTACGTGATCGAAACCCTGTGCGCCGCCTGCGTGGCGGAAATCCATCCCTTCCCGGACATGGACAACGAATAGTACAGCGATCGGGGTACTGCGAAGGAAATACAGCCCTGCTGACGTTTTTTCCCAAAAGGGCCGGAGTCTATAGATGACAAAAGGAATAGCGAAAATTCGCTTCAGAGTGTCAAAAAAGTGGAGGTGCAGGAGGCAGTGCCTCCTGCCGGGGTTATAGGGGCAGAGCCCCTAACCCTTATGCCGCAGCACTTTTCCCGCAAACCAGCGAAGCGCTGTTTGCGGGCGCGGGCGGCCAACTCGGAATTTTTCGACAGACTGTAGCGAAAATTCGCTTTTTGAAAGCCCGCAGCGTCCATCGCAGCGGGCTTTGACCTATCGTTGTTTGAGTCTCGGCGGTTTCTCCTTATTCATGCATCTCCAACGGAAGGCCATCCGGGTCGAAGAAGAAAGTCATTTTCTTCCCGGTATAAGCGTCCGTCCGAATGGGCTCGCACTCAATGCCCCGCTCGGCCAGTGCCTGAACCTCGGCCTCGATGTTTTCCACATGGAAAGCCAGATGGCGCAGGCCGCAGGCTTCCGGGCGGCTGACCCGCTTAGGCGGGTTTTCCTCCGTGAAAATTTCCAGCTCCGTATCGGCGTTTATGCGCAGATCCAGCTTCCAATCCCGCCTTTCAGCGCGGTAATTCTCCCGGATCACCTCGAACCCCAGCCGGTGGACGTAGAAATCCTTTGCCGCCTGATAATCGGATACGATGATAGCAATATGATGAATGGTGGAAAAATTCATTTCAGATCCTCCGCTTTCCAAAAACATGATTAGCCCTCTATCAACTGCAAGCCATCAAGGACTCCCTGAAGAAATGAAACCATGGCAGAAAAAGTGAACCCCTGCTGATTCGTTTGTAAAGCCGAAAGCCGCTGTTCTACTCAAATTCAGTACGAATCGTAAACGCACTTGGGAGATGGAAAATCTCTTTTTTCAAAAACAGCGGATAAAAATATTCATCCTTCAATCGGCTGAACTCCAACCATTCAAATATATGGGTATGTTTCCCCTCTGCCTTAGCAAATATATCCCCATTTTTGAGCAAATCTGTTTCCGAAACATCCATCAAAAAATAAATGCAAAGTTCGTGATAGCGCAGGTTCTCTACCTCTTCTGTAAAAAAGGCCTGATTCAGCCAAACCGGTCGAATGATCTTCGCAGCAATACCGAGTTCTTCCCGCACTTCTCGTATTACCGCTTGTTCAGCCGTTTCTCCCATGGCAACTCTGCCGCCGGGTAAATAAAAATACGGGGAGCGCTCATCGTGCATGGCCAGAATTCTATCTCCCGAAATGATCATTGCACACACTCTGTAATGAAACTTATTATGATCGCATTTGAAAGAAAGATCCACTCTCCGCACCTCCGTCCATTTCTCCAACTTCCGTGCCCGCATTTTACAGGCTGCGAATCCTGCGCACCCCAACTTTTGACAAAGAGCCCATAAAACAATAACTCCGACTGCTTTCGCAATCGGAGTTATCTTGGTGGAGGTGAGGGGAATCGAACCCCCGTCCGAAAGCTTGCTGACATCGTTTTCTCCGAGCGCAGCCACGATTTTGGGATTCCCCTCACCGAACGCCTCGCGGCGGGCTTTCGGTTACGGTAGCTTCATGATTACGGACAACGCCTCAAAGCTTTGGCGCGCTCGTTCCCCACATTGCTGACGCCGGGAACCGGGCCTGTGGGCAGCCCGGGCCGACGCGCGGCATTAAGCCGCGAAAGACAATTCGGTATTGTCAGTTGTTTTTTGTCCCCGTTTTTACGCGGTACAGGGGCCGCGGCTCGCTAACCATGCCCTCAAACACTCCCGTCGAAACCAGAACACCCCCATGAAAGGAATCTTTATCCGTCCTGACGGCGGCTGAAAGCCCGCTCAATCTCCCGCCTGGCGTCCTTTTCAGCGGCAGCGTCCCGCTTGTCGTGCAGATGCTTGCCGCGGCAGAGGCCCATCTCCAGCTTCATGCGCCCATCCTTCAGGTAAACCTTGAGGGGAATGAGCGTGTAGCCTTGACGGCTCACCAGCCCGGCCAGCTTGCGGATCTCCGCTTTATGCAGGAGCAGCTTCTTGGGCCGCAGAGGATCGGGGTTGAAGAGATTGCCGTGGTCATAGGGACTGATGTGCATGCCTTCGGCGAAAACCTCGCCGTTGCGCAGGATGCAGAAGCTTTCCTTCAGGTTGACCTTGCCCTGACGCATGCTTTTGACCTCTGTGCCCATCAGGCTCAGACCACATTCGTAGGTTTCTTCCACGAAATAATCGTGGTATGCCTTTTTATTTTGCGCGATGGGCTTTATGCCCTTCTGGTGCGGCATAGCGAAACCTCCAAACTTTCAGATTCCCAATGTCATTATAGCACATCCGGCGGGAAAGATGCAAGATAGGAGGGGCCGGGGCTAGGTGTAGAGCTACATACATATTGGACAATGAAGGCAAAAGAAAGAGACCGGAGGACTCCATGTGGTATAGTAGAGTTGACACAAACCAACCGAAAGGAGCCTCAAGCCTCATGGACAGTATAACATAACACAGGATATGAAATACCGCTACTCCCTGATGAAGTACGCAGAAAAATACGGCGTGTCCCGAGTTAGCCGGAAGTACGACAAAAACCGCAACAAAAGCGATTCTGTTTTGGGTTGGTTGGCAATCAATCAATCTTCCTATCGATTTCATTCTTTCGAGTGAAAACACGGAGGTTCTTGACCTGGAGCTTACCATCGGCCGCAAAGAAACCCCAGCGGCGATTTTTCAGAAGGTCATAAAGGCGCACGCTGAGCGCCGCCGTATGGTTAACGTAGCAGACGGCGATATCGTCCTCCACCAGCGTCTGAAGATGAATCTCCTGAGAAGTGTCAAAGATGACCGGTCGTTCCAGTTCCACCTGAAAAGGAATGTCCCCACCCAGATAATGTTGCTGCTGGCAGTCATCGCTGAGGGGCGAGCGAGGCCAACGGTCAAAAACCAGGCGATTGTAGAAGGGCTCCAAACGGAAAAAATAACCGTCATCCAAATCGCCTCCCCAGTTCAATGCGAGGCCAAAATAACGTATACCCGGCTCGAAGTACAAGTCTGCTTCGATCAGGCACTGTTCAGGGAGTTGGTCCATTACCAGTGAGAGATTTTTTTCTTCCGCTTTCAGTTCCCAGCCGTTTTCTATCACTGCGGTTCCACCGTATTCCGGCAGAAATACGGGAGAATGCTCCTGATTGAAGGAATGGGCAATGGTTTCCGGCATCCGCACCAGCAAGGTTCCGTCCGACTGCTGCGTCAGTTCGTGTACGCACAGGTTTCCTCCCCATTCATACCGTCCGGAGTCCCTCCGGCCCTTGCGGGTGGGAATCCAGCCGAAGGCATAACGGCGTTCGGAAGTACCGGCCGTTTTGGCGGCGTAATAGGCGCGGGCGTCCCAAGTATCCTGCGATCTGGACAGCCAGGGGCCGTTGATGGAACGGCTCAGGCGGTAGTGGGTGGAAAAGCGCTCGGTAAAGGTGGAATAAACCAGATACCACCAACCGCCCATAAAAAAGAGGTCTGGACATTCATGGGCAAAATAAGCTTCCGGATTGAACAGAGGTTCGTCTACTTCCCAGCTCCATAAATCGTAGGAGCGACATTTGAGAACGCAGCCGCCGTGGCGGAAGCTTCCCTTCTGCCGCCGGGCGGCCAGCAGCATGTTGTAGCGCTGTTCCTCGGGATTCCAGTACACAAAGGGGTCGCGCCAATCCAGTTTGGTATAAAGCCGCCCGTCGCTTCCAAAACGATTGGGGTGCTTCTGCCAGTGGAATAGATCGGTACTGGTGGCATGCATCACCGTCTGGATGGGATTGCCATTTTCATCCATAAAGGCCGGATTGTCGTTATTATGCGCCGTGTAGAACAGATGATAGTCTCCGTCGGCTTTCTTATAGACGCAGCCGGTGTAGCAGCAGTTGTCCGCTTCTGTAACAGGGCTGTTGGGGAGTACGATTCCATGATCCTCATAATGGACAAAATCCCGGGTGGTTACCAGTCCCCAGGCCGTCTGATCGGCCGTGCGGTCTGTTTTGCGCCTATCGTTGAGAAAAAAGAGATAGTAAACTCCGTTTTCATAATAGGGAATCACATCTCCCACATAGCTTTGCCCCGGCCGGAAAAAAACCTTTTCCATCAGCACCCTCCTTCATCGGCTGTTTTTTCAAAAGGGACTGTGCGGCAAGAATGCAGGGGGAGCTTTGCCCTTAACGTTCTTGCCGCAGCAGTCCTCAGTTTTTTGCAGAATGGTTAGTCCGCGAAATAGTCGGCGTAATTTTCGTCGATGGAGGCGTCCACTTGAGAGGCAAAGTCCTCGACGGTGATGTCACCCAACGCCAGAGAAATCGCCAAGTTGCCGATCAGCTCATTGGTCGTGGGGTCCAGCTCGGCATCGTAGATGTTGATGGCGCCCACAGAGCCCTCCATGTCCTTAGCCAGGCGGTTAACCATGTCGGAATCGTAGGGCAGGGTGCCGCCTACAGCGCAGGAGAAGGAACTGGTGGTGAAGCGGCTGATGTTATTGGCATAGTAGATAATGAAGCGTTCCATTTCCTTGTCAAAGTTGGCCGTGCCGAAGCCGATCGGCATTTCGCTCATGGCGAAGAACTGGGCCTTGCCCACTTCAGTGTCGCCTTCATTGACGGTGGGCAGCAGGAAGTAGTCGATGTTGTCCTGCATGGCCTCGCTGAGCCGGTCGTTCTGGAAGTAGTTCAGATCCCAGGTGCCCATGTAATAGATGGCCGCGTTGCCGCCCACGAAGTATTCCAGCGCGCTGGTGTAATCGGCGTTGGCAAAACCCGCTTGGAAATACTGCCCCAACTCCGCCAGGAACTGAGCGCCGCGGATGCCCACTTCATCGCTGAAGCTGCCCTTATTGCGGGCCAGATCAAACAACCACTGGTTGTCGCCGTATTTATAGGTTACCATATCCACATAGCGCAGCAGGGTCCATTGCTCTTTACCGGCCACGGAGATGGGGGTGAAGCCCGCTCCCTTCAGCTTGGCGCAGGCGGACAGAAAATCATCGAAGGTTTTGGGAATTTCCACGCCCGCTTCAGCAAACATAGCCTTGTTGTACCAGAATACCTCCATAGAGTAGTTGATCGGAATGGCGATCTGAACGCCGGTGCTGGAACGGCCCCAAGCCAGAGGCGCAGCGTAGAAAATTTCATCCAGCTTGTTTTCATTCACAAGGCCGGTCAGGTCCTGCAGAAGGCCGTTTTCCAGAAGCACGTTGGCATAAGGATCCGCATCCACGTTGAACATATCTGGCAGTTCGCCGGAGGCCGCCAGAGTCTTTACCTTCTGCAGGTAAGAGGGCTTGTCGGCAATATACTGCATTTCCATGGTGAAGCCGGGGTTGACTTCTTCCTGATACGCCTTCACCAGCGCTTCGATCGTCTGGTAACCGGCCTGCTCGGGAGTGATTGTGGTCAGAAAGACCACATGCTTTTCCACCGGGGCTTCCGCCAGAGCCGCGCAGGAGGTGAACACCAGCAGCACAGCCAGGAGGAGGGAGAGAATCGTTGAAAACCGTTTCATGGGAATTGCCTCCTTTTGTTTGGTTGTTTTTGTGCTTTGAGTATAGAAAAAAGGCAGAGAAACGTAAATGGTAAATTCTTTGGGTTTCTTCTGATTTATTTGGCTTCCGGGTGGGTTTTTTTTGGCTGATTGCGATACTCCATAGCGGTCATTCCCATCCTTTTTTTGAACACCTGGCAGAAATAGCGCTGATCCTCATAGCCGACCCGGCGGGCTACTTCGCCGATGAGCAGCGTATCGTTTTCCAACAGCTTCATCGCCTGCTCCATTTTGTGTTCCACAATAAAATCAAAAAGATTGGCCCCTGTTTCCTTTTTAAAAATATGGCTGATATAGGAGGCGTTCATATTGACGTAACCGGCCAGATCCGTCAGGGTGATGGGCTGATCCATATGGTTTTCCACATAGGTATAAATGCGCCGGATGACTGCGGACTTGACAGACGGGCCATCGTTCGCCAGTGTCCGGCGAATCTGCCTGAAAGTCTGCAAAAGATCGTTTTTCAGTTCTTCGATAGTTTCAAATTGCATCACCCTGGATACGCTCAACGCATCCGAAAAGCTGTGATTAAGAATATGAGCATAATTATGCCCGGCCAAATAGCGGCAGTGATAGACCAGATTGCAACAGACGGAGTGCATGGCGTCCACACTGAGCTGTTCATACAGCATTCGCTCAAAAAGCTGCTCCAGTTGCTCCTGCAGACGAAATTCTTCTTCGCCCCGGAACAGACCCTGAACGAGTTGGTCGATCATCTGGTCATAGCTGTCGCTGGCATCGGTCAGAAAGCGTGGTGCTTTGCCCGTCTGCTCCTGGGTAAAAACGGAGTACTGCAGACTTTCACAGGCCGTGCCGAAGGAGCTGGAAAGTTCCCGCTGCGTCTGGCAGATTTCTCCGATTCCCCAGAAAAATGCACGATCCATCACCAACTGATCATGCTGCAAAACGCTCAGTAGCTTGCGCACAAAATCATAGATTTCATGGTGCTGCTCGGTGGCGCAGATCAGGCTCAGCATCCGTTTTTGACGCACTTTGAAAAGGCGTCGGCCCGATCCTTCCAGGTGGGCAAATTGCTCCTCCAATTCCCGCAGCGGCGCCTCCGGGTCTGCCGTCAGAGTCTGCAGACAGACAACCGCGAAGGCAGAAAAACCGTTCAGGCTTTCCAGTGACTCTATTTCGCCGTCCAGCAGTCGATTTAGGCTGCGTTCCAGAAGAATGTCCCGATTTTCGCGCACCAGCGTCCGGGCGTTGTTTTCCCGGACCCGCAGCTTAGCCCGCTGAATAGCTTGTTCAATTTCTTCAATGTTCATGGGCTTCAGCAGATAATCCACAGTTTCCAGCCGCAGCGCTTCTTTGGCAAAATCGAACTCGTTATAACCGCTGAAAACCAGAAAAGCGGCGTTCAACCCGGCCTCCTTTAACTCCCGGATTAACTCCAATCCAGTTTTCCCAGGCATTTTGATGTCCGTAATCACAATATCCGGCTTCAGTTCCATCGCCAGCCGGAACGCTTCCTCACCAGAGGCGCTGCAGGCCGCCACCTGACAGCCCAACCGTTCCCAGTGAATACTTTTCATCAGCCCTCGCAGGACGATCTGTTCGTCGTCTGCCAGCAAAACCCGATACATGGCGTTCTCCTTTCTGTCAGCGCGTCTCTCAGAGGAAAGAGGGGATTTCACGGCGGATGGCCACACGGACCACGGTGCCCACATTGGGCTCCGAGTGGATAACGACGCCGAACTGCGGGCCGTAATACAGCTTGATGCGCCGGTCCACATTGTGCAGAGCGTAACCGTTGCCCAAAGGATTTTCTTCATCCACCTGAAAGCCAATGCCGTTATCCTGGATAATAAAGGTTAGGTCGTCCCCTTCCTCCTCTGCGGTGATACGGATGCTGCCTTTTCCGGAGCGCTTTTCCAGTCCG
>CAKQMM010000004.1 GCA_934254755.1 uncultured Clostridia bacterium | reverse complement strand
CGTTTTTAACCCCGTCGACGGCAACGTAGGCGTAATTTTCATTCTTCGCCATAGTTTTTAAAATGCCGCCCGTCGTGGGGAACAAGCGCGTTTTGCCGATATCTTCTTTTTGCGCTATATTTGCGCTTTTTATTTCCACGCCCTTTTTATCGAGCATTTGCGACAGTTCTTCAAACGTCAAAACTTCGTCTGCGTAGCCTGCATAGTGCTCCGCTTCGTCTTTTTTAGCGACGCAAGGACCTATAAACACCACTTTTGCGCCGTCGTCTTTTTCTTTAATACGCTTGGCGTGCGCCTGCATGGGGGATAAAACCGCCGCCAAATCGTTTAGCAAATCGGGGAAATATTTTTGAATAAGCAGGTTCACCGAGTGACAGCATGACGATATAAGCACGTCTTTACCGCCTTCGTTTAAAATATTTTCGTACTCGGTTTTAACGAACGCCGCGCCGACCGCCGTTTCTTCCGCGTCGAAAAATCCCAACGCTTTAAGAGCCGCTTTCATCGAATTTATATCCGCGCCCTCGTAGTTCGCGACGAACGACGGCGCGAGCGACGCATACACCCGCGCGCCCGAATCAAGCAAACTTTCTACCGCTTCAACGCTCGACTTTATCTGTTTTGCGTTTTGCGGGCAAACGACGAAACATTCGCCGCACATAATGCACTCGTTGCCGATAATGTTCGCTTGGTCGCTTGAAAACTTTATCGACTTAACGGGGCAGTTTCTGATGCACTTATAGCAGTTTTTGCAGTTTGATTTTCTGAACGTCAAACAGTCCATAATTATTCGCCCTTTTCTTTTTTGATTTCGGGTAAAACGGCAGAGTCGAAAAATTCGTCGAACCCGCCGACGGTCACGCCTTCGTAAACCTTATCGTTCACTGAAACGGTTACGCCGCTGCGGTTACAACGCCCTAAACAAAAACTGCCGCTTAACATAACGCAGTCGTCAAGACCGCTTTTTTGCAGTTTATCCTGAAACGCGCCGACGAGTTCTTCAGACCCTTTAAGGTGGCAGGAACTCCCCACGCAAATTTTAACTTCAACCATAACCTTAACTCGCAAATTATTTGAGCTTGCTTAAAATTTCGTTTTTAAAAAAGCCTTCAACCGTTTCGGGACTCACCGAAAAAAGCGCGCCGTCAACGGTAACGCAAACGCCTTGTTCGCACTTATTCATGCAAAAAGTCGCTTTAAGTTCAACCTTGTCGTTCAAGTTATTTTCGCCGATAAGCCTTTGCAGTTCCGTAACCACCGCCCTCGATCCCTTTAAGTGACAGGAAGAGCCTATGCAAACCGTTACAATCATTTCGTTTCACCCCGTAAAAGTTTTTTGAGTATCGCGCGCTCGCGCTCGTTCGCCGCGTATAGTTGCGACGCCGCTATTATCGGCACGTAGCGCATAATTTCTTCCTTAGATATTCCGCTTTTTTGCGAATAAATTTCTAAATATTTTTCGGAATAATCAAGAGTTTCGCTGGTTTTAAACAAGACGTAAGTCCTTGCCGTTTCTATCTCTTTATTCCCGCTCGTCACGTGCGACCAGTCAAGAATATACGCCTTGCCGTCATCTCTTAAAATAACGTTCGATAAATTATAGTCGCCGTGGCAAATCGCTTCGCCGTAGGGCATATCTTCAAGCTTTCTGTAAAACCCGCACTTTTCCGTCGCGGTTAAATCGGACTTTTTGATTTTTGCAATCAACTTATCCTCCGCTTTGCTGATAAGCGGGCAGGTTTTTTGCTGATAAGAAGTTTGCAAATCGACGAACAAGTTAAGATATTCGTCCGCCTTTTCGGGGTTTTTTATAATAAGCCGTTCAAGCGTTTCGCCCTTGATAAATTCGGATACGATAGCCCACTTTCCGTCAACCGTCGTAACTTCCTTGATTTTCGGAATATTAAGCCCCGTTTCTTCAACGCGCGCCTGATTTAACGCTTCGTTTAAAATATCCGACTTAATAAATTCTTTACCGAAAACTTTAACGCAGTTATCTCCGCTTTTATAAACGGTTTTTGTGTTAGATACGCTGATAATTCTTTCAAGTTCCATTTTGCACCGTGTTTGCCGACTTTCGTTATTTTATATCGCCTTTTATATCGCCGACTTTTCCGTCCGCGCCGCATTTTACGCGAGCGCGCGGAATTTTTATACTCTTTTAGTATATATAAAATGAGCCCGCTTGTCAATCTTCGCCGCGAATAAAAGCGAATAAACAAGGGGCTTATTTTAAATTTTGAAGTTAAATCAGTTGACTTCGGTTCTGTTGATGAGCGAAATTACAAGCCCGATGAGCGAAGCCGCCGCCGACAGCCCGCACGCAAGGTAGGCGTTATCGGTAAATTTTGTGAGAATAAGCGCGACGAGCGCGGCTTTAACTACGCACGCTATAACGCCCGATATAACACTTAACTTGCGCGTTCTTTTCGCAAGTTTTATAAGATAGGGGACTTTTTTAACGTCGCCGCTTTCAACGACCGCGTCGCATTCCGCCGCGCCTAAGCCTATAGAGGCGCCCGCCGCGCCGGAAGATAAGACGGCGTTGTTTTCGGCCGTGACGTAAACCGCAGTTTTGTTTTTGCCGCCGACAAGTTTAATTTCGTCAATCATTCCGTCGCTTGTAAGCATACTTGCCGACTTGCGCATATTAAGCTGTTTTCTGAGTTCGCTCGCATGAGCCTTGCCGCCGCCGGACAAAAGTTCAACGTTTTCTATCCCGCTATCGTAAAGCTCTAAAACCGCGCCGCCTAAATCTTCGGTGGGCGCGCCGGCCGTTTCAGCAGCGTTTATATCGAACAAAACGCTTTTTGCTTTGCCGAGCGCGGATATGGTTTTTGCCGACGCTTTTATGTCGCCGCTCTTCACGCTTTTAAGCGCGAACGCAAGCGTAAGCGCGCGGATTGCCGATACGGAGAACGGACACAACGCCGCCGCAAGAAGCACCGCCGTTAAACCGCTTGACTTAACAGCCGTTTTGTAACTTTCCGAAAACGCGGGCGATATAAGCGCGTAAGCTAAAATAGAAATAAACGCAAAAATCGTGTAAATGTCTACGATTTTTTTGATTTTTCTATCCCCGTCCGCTTCTTTGAAACATTCCGTTTCGTCCTTTAACGCGAACAGTTTAACCCCGTCTATCGCGACTTGCAAGCCGCCGTAAATTATCATAAACGAAGCTGCGTATTCGTATTTTTGAAGCACGACGGCCGCTATGGCGGTTAAGGTTATAAACGCTTCTTCGCTGATAAAATTCTTTTTAAAAATCTTCGACAGCATCGAAAAACAGACTTCGTACCCCGCCACCGTAAACGCTAAAATTTGTAAGTACGGCGCCGCCTTATAAGACTTTTCGCCCCCCGCAAGTATCAGCCCGACGACGAACAATATAACCGCTACGCCCCACTCTGATATTTTAAAAATCCAGTCTTTTTTAGGGTTTTGCGTTTCTTCGTCGTCCGTTTTTTCATCCGCTTTGTCGGCGGTTAATTCGCCGTTATCGTCAAGGCTTTCGTCGCTTTCTTTATCGCTTTCGGCTGAAGCTTCGCCGTCCGTTTCGCTTACGTCGGCGGGCAAATCGTCGTTCATAAACGGCTCCGCTTCAAGGTGAAGAGATTCGTCTATCCCGTTTATAATCGCGACCATAACGTCATAGTCGCTCGCCCACTCGCCTATCTCGGCGGAAATAACCCCGTCCGCGGCGGTTGCGGAAATAACTCCCTCTATTTTTTCGGCGATTTTAACCGCCTCTTTAAGCGCGGCTTTATCGTCCGACAATAATTTGACTTGCACTATTCTTCTTTCAAGCATTTTTGCTCCTTTAAAGTCAGCCGCTTATACGCCCGACCACCTTATTATTGTAAAATTTATTATCGACTTCGTCAACGGTTTTTATGATTTTAGCGGGAATTTTAGCCTTATTTTAACTAAAGTTAAAGTTTAAGGCTTAAAAATTACAAATTTTTTAACTCGTAAAGGCTGTTTTTTTGAATTTGTGTTGATTATATATACAAAAAATGTTAAAATAATTTTGTATATTTGTTTCACTTCAGAAAGTTTTTAACTTTCGCAATAAGGAGCATAAATGCCGAAAAAAAATGTTTTAAACAACCCCGCGAAAAGCGACGGCTTAACAGCCGACGGCGCAGGCAGTTCCAAAAACTTAAAAGGCTTAAACGGCGCGGCTGAAAACAAGCCGACCGAAATTAAGTCCGCCCCGCCCGCAAAAAGCGGCGCGCGCCGCAAAAAAAGCGCGGATAAGCCTTTAAACGACGATTTAGCCGTGAGCCGCTTAGCGGACGGCAATTCAAACAAAAGCGCGCAACCCGCAACCGAAAAAGCCGCGCCGAAAAGTTCTGCCGCCAAAAAGTTTTTCGATGAAAAAAAGACCGAATCTGAAAATTCTTCAAAAACTAAGCCCGCCGCTTCACTCGAAAGCGACGGCGTGAAAACGGCAGGCGGCGAATCAAACGAACTCCCGCTTGCGGAAAAAATCGGTGAAGAAAAGCCCGCAAAGCTTAAAGTCAAGCGCAAAAAAGTTCCGCAGTCGGAAGCCGTCCGCATAGAACCGGACGCGAAAGAGGGGCTTACGACCGAGCAGGTCGAATCGCGCATAATCGACGGGCTTACCAATAAATCGACGGTTAAGTCGGGCAAATCTATCGCCTCGATAATTTTCACGAACACCTTCACTTTCTTCAACCTTTTGTGCGCAATCGTTTTAGCCGCCTACATTGCGGTAAGGACGAAGGCTTCCAACTTTATGTTCGTTTTGCCGTTTGCAATGAACTTAGCGATAAGCATTTTTCAGGAAATAAGGGCAAAACTATCGGTTGAAAAGTTGTCTATTTTGCAGTCGCCCACCTCAACGGTCGTCCGCACCGGCACGACGGAAGAAGTCGCGAGCACGGACTTAGTTCTCGACGATATATTTAAAGTTTCGACGGGCAACCAGATCCCCGTGGACGGAATAGTTTTGGACGGGGTTATAGACGTGAACGAATCGCTTTTGACGGGCGAATCGGTCGCTGTCAAAAAGAAGCCCGGCGACGAAATTATGGCAGGGAGCTTCGTTACGAGCGGCAGTTGCACCGCCCGCGCCGATAAGGTTGCGGACGAGTGTTACGTTCAAAAACTCACAGCAAAAGCTAAGCGCTTTAAAAAACCGCACAGCGAACTTATGACCACCTTAAGCTGGATAATTAAGGTTATAGGCTTGCTTATCGTTCCTATTGCCTTCGGCGTGGGGCTTGTAAACTACAACAATTACCCCAATTTAGCAGTTAAAACCGAAAGTTTAAAATCCTTCGTCGTAACCCACACGGGCTCGGTCGTTTTGGGTATGATACCCGCGGGGCTTATGCTTTTAACGACAATGGCACTATCCTTAGGCGTTATCCGGCTTTACGCGCGCAACACCCTCGTGCAGGATATGTACTCGCTCGAAATGCTCGCAAGGGTTGACGTCTTGTGCCTCGATAAAACGGGCACGATAACCGACGGCAGAATGAACGTTATAGAAGAAATTCCGCTCGTCAAGTCTTATAAACACCCCATTGCGGACGTTATCGGCACGATGCAAAAAGCGCTTGACGACAACAACCAGACGGCTATCGCCCTCCGCGCGAAATACATTCCCGAAAACTTGTATATTCCCGTTAAAACGATGCCGTTTTCGTCGCAAAGAAAGTACAGCGCGGTGACTTTTAACGAAGTCGGCACCTACGCCGTCGGCGCGCCCGAATTTATACTATCCGAAGTTCCTAAAAATATAAAAATACAAGTTGAAAAATACACTTTGCTCGGTCACCGAGTGCTATTGTTAGCCTACTCGCCCGCGAGCATAACGGCAAAAGAAACCTTGCCCGCTTCGATGGAACCCGTCGCACCGCGACGACGCTATCGAAACCATTAAATGGTTTAAAGAAAACGACGTTAAAGTCAAAGTTATTTCGGGCGACAACCCCGTAACCGTTTCCGAAATCGCAAAGCGCGCGGGGGTTGAAAACGCCGACAACTGGATAAGTTTAGAGGGGTTAAGCGATAAAGAAGTCGCCACCGTTGCGGATAAGTACACCGTCTTCGGCAGGGTTACGCCCGACCAAAAAGCGGTGCTCGTTAAAGCGTTGAAGCGTTCGGGTCACACCGTTGCGATGACGGGCGACGGCGTGAACGATATCCTCGCCATGCGCGAAAGCGACTGCTCCATAACCGTTGCAAGCGGTGCGGACGCGGCTAAAAACGTGGCGCACATCGTCCTTGCGGACAACAACTTTAACTCTATGCCGCGCGTGGTTGCGGAAGGAAGAAGAGTTATAAACAACATTCAGCAGTCCGCTTCGCTTTACCTTATGAAGACCATTTTCATAACGGTGCTCGCGCTTATTTCGATACTGTCGGTGAAAGCTTTCCCGTTCGAGTCGGGCATGCTTACTATGCTTGAATGGTTCGTTATAGCGGTTGCTTCTTTCGTCCTGTCCCTTCAACCGAACGAAAAGCGTGTGGAAGGCGACTTTTTGCTCACCATATTCGGCAACGCCATCCCCGGCGCGCTGATACTTTTGACCAACGTTTATATCATCGAGTTTTTGAATATGTTCGGCATATTCCCGACTCAACAATTCGCGATTACTATGCAAGTCGTTTTATTCACGCTCGGCGGCACGGTTTACTTGTATAAAATCTGTAAGCCGTTCAACCTTATCCGCGCCGCGCTTATGATATTTATAGCGATAGTTATGGTCGTTTGGGTTATTTTCCTTCTCGACACGCATCAGACTTTCAACATAAACAACTTCTTCGGCTTAACCGCGCTCTTCCCGCTGACGCTCGACAACTGGAAGTACGTCATACTTTTAATAGCGATATTAGAGCTCAACTTCCCGCTCGTCGAACTCTTCTTTAACCTTAACAAGCGGCTCGCAAAAAACTTCACGGGGAAGAACAAAAATAAAAATAAAGAGTAATTCTTTTACGCTTAACAAAAAAACGGCTTTGCGCTATGCAAAGCCGTTTTTTTAATCGAACTAAAAATGCGTTTGAAAATTTTCAAGCGCATTTTTAAATTAAGATTCATTTGTGTCGATTTGAGTATTATCTAAATTATCGGTTTTATTTTTCTCAATCGTATCCGCAACGGTCGCTTTATATAATATTTCGCAATAGTCTGCCGTCCGCGCCAAATTTTCCAAAGCTTCAGTCAACGCAAACGAAGTGACTATATAGGCAAAATCAACCATCAACCCTGATAATATAATTGCAAAACCGACTAACGCTTGCCCCGCCGCAAAGTAAATAATAGCAAAAACCACCCAAACTACGCTTAAAACAATGCAACAGCCAATGGAAATAAATTTTATTGTTCCCGCAAACCTACTGTGCATTATATATCTACTCCGTTAGTTTTTTAAAATCATATCACGCCCGTTAGGCGTATGTCAAGCATTTTACGCCCATAGGTTGTAATATTTTAATATGATAACGATTCGTCAAATTCAACAAAATATTGCAGAAGCCATTAAACAAAGCGGTTTAACGCAAACGGAATTAGGCAAAAGGCTTGGCGTGTCACAACAAACTATTTCACATTACGTTAAAGGGGATAAACTACCCGCGCTTGACACTTTTGCAAATTTATGCGTAGCGCTTGACGTTGACCCGACGGAAATTTTATGCACTAAGCAAATTTAACAAAATAATCAAAAATAATAAACATTAAGTCAAGGATTATAAAGGTATGAAGTTATCCACGGCGGTTGCTGAACGAATAAGCAACATTTTAGCCGAAAAACAAATGTCGCAGTATCGGCTTGAAAAAATAATTGCCATGCCGCACAACACCATGAAAACGCTGATGAGCGGAAGAAACAAAAGCGTTAATCTAAGAACCGTAATGCAAATTGTTAAAGGCTTAGATATGACGGTTGCCGAGTTTTTTAACGACCCTCTGTTTGAAGGTGAAGATTTAGAAATATACGATTAACAAAAAAACGGCTTTGCGCTACGCAAAAGCCGTTTTTTAATACAATTTTAAAGCCAACTTCGGGCTTGTTTCGGCGCAAATAAGGTGCGCCGCTTTACGCCGCTATGCCGAATAGCGGCAAGTACCAGCTAAGCCCCGCGACAGACATATATAGATACGCCGCGTAAATAACCAGCATTACTATTCCTTGCCACCTGCTGAATTTTTTAGTGATAATGGTGGGGATAACCGCTATTAAAGACACCAAAATCGCCACGGGGAAGTCAAGATAAATATTCGCCGCCGAAACGGGTAAACTTCCGCCGTAAACGAAAGCGCACACCGCTAAGATAAGGGTAGTATCTATAACGTTTGCGCCGATGACGTTGCCGACGGACATGGAAGACTGCTTTTTCGCAACCGAAACAATCGCCGTTACAAGTTCGGGAAGAGACGTGCCTATCGCGATAATCGTAACCCCTATAACCGCTTCCGAAACGCCGATAGAAGCCGCTATTTTGCTTCCGCTGTTGACGAGCAAGCGCGAGCCTATAACTATACCCGCCGCCCCCAAAACGACCTTTAAAACGTTTATCGTGACCGATTTTTTATTGACCTCGGGTCGCATATCGTCTTCCGCGGCGGCAACCGATATATCCGCTTTTGCCGACCTTACGTTTTCAAAGATATAAAGACCGAATACGACTAAAAGCGCGATAGCCCCGATTATCGAAAGCGAACCTTTAAGCGAGAACAAAAACAGCGTTACGACCGCCGCGACGAGCAGAAGCGCCTTGGGCGCAAAGTCTTTGCGGTTTACCCCGACGGGGATAAACACGATGCTTATTGCAAGTATCATAGCGGTGTTGCATATAACCGAACCTATCCCGTTACCGATCGCCATGCCGACTTTACCCTGCGATGCGGCTATAAAGTCGCCCACGCCCGATATAAGTATCTGATGCCCCTCTATCGCCGCCATGGTGGAAACGATAATTTCGGGGAGAGTGGTCGCTAAACTTACGATAGTCGCGCCGATTATAAACTTGGGTATTTTGGTTACTTCCGCAACCCAGACCGCGCCGTCAACGAACCAGTCGCCGCCCTTCACGATTAAAATTACGCCCAAAATAAACAACAGGCACACCAAAAACGTTTGCATAATTCTACCTTCCGTTTAAGTTTTATCTTTTTTTAAGCGGTGTTAAACCGCTTTTACATGCACGCCCCGCCCGCAATACCCGCCCCGACAATAAAAAAAGACCACGCGCCGCATTAACGCGTGAGTCTCGTCGATTAAGATACGCCAGACCGCTAAGGCCGTTATGTTGACATATCGCGCAAACCGCCGCTTTAAGTTAGGACGGCACGCTAACTACTCCCTCAACAAAAACGATTTTAGCATAATTAAATTTTCAAGTCAACCAAAATAAACGAAAAACGGCTAAGAGTCGCTCAGCCGTTTTTTGTTTATCTGTTTTAAGCGTCTTCGCCGCTGCCCGCGGGTTCGTTCGCGTCTCCGGTGCCTTCCGCTTCGCTTTCGCCCGTCGCGCCGCTCTCGTTAGTAGCCGAGCCGACTTCGCTATCCAAGCCGTTTTCCCCGCCTTCGCCGTCGGCGGTATCGCCGTCCGTGCCGTCAGGGTTATCGGGTTCTTCGTCTTCGTGCGGAACGACCGTTACGGTTGAAACTTTGCCGCCGTTCGTCCTCATAACGATAACGCCCTGCGTATCTCTGCCGACGACCGAAACGTCCGTCGCTTTGATTCTTATGATAATACCGTCGTCCGTAATAAGCATTACGTCTTCGTTTTCGCCGACGGTGCCCAAATATACGGGCGCGCCCGTTTTCTCGTTGTATACGCCCGATTTAACGCCTTTACCCGCGCGCGACTGCAAGCGGTAATCGTCTTTATCGGTGCGCTTGCCGTAACCGTTCTCGGTTATGGTTAAAATCTTGCGGTCTTCGGTTAAAACGGTCATGCCGATAATCTCGTCGCCGTCCGCTAAGTCCATCGCTTTAACGCCCTGCGTATCTCTGCCGATGGGTTTAAGACCGTAAGTGCCGTTTTCGCCTAAACCTTCGTAGAATTTGATGCACTTGCCGCCCTTGGTGCCGATTAAAAGTTCATCTTCACCCGAAGTAAACCGAACGGACACGAGCTCGTCGCCCTCGTTTATGTTGATTGCGATTTTACCCGTCTTGCGGATGCTTTCAAATTCTTTAAGGTCGGTCTTTTTAATAAGCCCTTTGCGGGTCGCCATGGCGACGTAACCCGTCGTGCCTTCTTTAAGCGGAATAACCGCGTTGACCTTTTCGCCGTCGGATATCTGAATAAGGTTGATAACCGCCCTGCCGCGCGCCGTACGTTGCGCTTCGGGTATCTCGTACGCTTTTATGCAGTAGACCTTGCCGAAGTTAGTGAAGAACATAACGTCGTCGTGCGTCGAAGACATAAACATATTCTCGACGAAATCTTCGTCTTTAGTCTTGTGCGCGGTCACGCCCCTGCCGCCCCTGTTCTGAGCGCGGTATTCGCTGACGGGTATGCGCTTGATATAGCCCGTGTGGGTCATTGAAATAACCACGTCTTCAACGGGGATAAGCGATGCGTCTTCGATATCGCCTTCCATAACCGAAAGTTCGGTTTTACGCGGGGTTGCGTATTTTGCCTTAATCTCTTCGAGGTCGGTTTTTATTATATCGTCTATTCTCGACGGGGTCGCCAAGATATCTTTATAATCTTTGATAAGCGCGTGCAATTCATCGAGTTCAGCCTGAAGTTTGCTGACCGCCAAGTTGGTCAAAGTCTGCAAGCGCATATCGAGTATTGCGTTTGCCTGCTTGCCCTCGGCGTCTAAATCGAACGATTCGATAAGCCTTGCCGCCGCGTCCTGACGGTCTTTCGACGTTTTGATTATTTTAACCACTTCGTCGATATCGGCAAGCGCTTTGACGAGCCCTTCGACAATGAGGCACCTTTCTTCCGCCTTTTGAAGGTCGTACTTCGTCCTTCTTGCGATAACGCTTCTCTGGTGCGCGAGGTAGTGCTCTAATATCAGTTTAAGGTTTAATACGAGCGGGTCGGTTCCGACGAGCGCGAGAAGAGTTATGCCGTCGGAATTCTGAAGTTTGGTCTGTTTAAACAAAGTGTTTAAAACGACCTGCGCGTTAGCGTCCTTTTTAACGTCTATGACTATGCGCATGCCGTGGCGGTCGCTCTCGTCGTTGATGTTGGCAATGCCTTCGATGCGCTTGTCCTTAACCTGGTCGGCAATGTTTTCGATGAGTTTTTGCTTGTTTACGCCGTAAGGTATCTCGGTTACGACGATGCGCATGCGCGTGCCGTTGTTAAACTCTTCGATTTCGCACTTAGAGCGCAAAACGTAGCCGCCGCGCCCCGTTCTGTAAGCGTTCCTTACCCCGCTTCTGCCCATAAGTATGCCGCCCGTCGGAAAGTCCGGCGCGGGGATATACTCCATAAGTTCTTCAACGGTTATTTCGGGGTTTTTAATTAGAGCTATCGTGCCGTCGATAACCTCGCCTAAGTTGTGCGGCGGAATATTCGTCGCCATACCGACCGCTATGCCGTCCGAGCCGTTCACTAAAAGGTTCGGATATCTTGACGGCAACACGACGGGTTCTTTACGCGTATCGTCGAAGTTAGACTTCATGTCGACGGTGTTCTTTTCGATATCTTTAAGCATTTCGAGCGCGAGTTTGCTCATGCGCGCTTCGGTGTACCTGTACGCCGCCGCGCTGTCGCCGTCGACCGAGCCGAAGTTGCCGTGCCCGTCAACGAGCGGAAGGTTTATCGAAAAGTCCTGCGCAAGCCTTACGAGCGCGTCGTAAACCGAACTGTCGCCGTGGGGGTGGTATTTACCGAGCACGTCGCCGACTATCGTAGCGCACTTTTTATAAGGCTTATCGGGCGTTAAACCGATTTCGTTCATAGAGTAAAGTATTCTTCTGTGAACAGGCTTTAACCCGTCGCGAACGTCGGGTATCGCCCTCGAACGGTTTACCGCCATCGCGTAGTCGATAAAGCTTTGTCTTAACTCGCTGTCGACTTCTATATCGACGAGTTTCGTCATGCCGAGGGTTTTCTTAAACTCGGCGGTCAATTCTTCGCTTAATTTCTGTTTAGCCATTTTATCCCCCTATCAGGTGTCAAGATCAAGGTTTGCGTATTTAGCGTTTTCTTCGATAAATTTACGCCTAAGTTCCGGCTGGTCGCCCATAAGCATGCTGAAATGCGCGTCCGCTTCGACGGCGTCTTGTATCGTAACTCTTCTTAAAGTTCGGGTTTCTGGGTTCATGGTCGTTTCCCAAAGCTGAACCTTGTCCATTTCGCCCAAACCTTTATAACGCTGGATATCGCACTTTTCGTTTTCCGCGCAGAAGGCTTCTTTATCTTCTTCGGTGTAGAAATAATATTCCTGCTTGCCCTTGGTTATCTTGTAAAGCGGGGGCTGAGCGACGTATACGTGCCCCTCTTCGATAAGCGGGCGCATATAGCGATAGAAGAACGTCAATAAAAGTATGCGGATATGCGAACCGTCAACGTCCGCGTCGGTCATACAAATAACGCGGTCGTAGCGGAGCTTCGTCACGTCGAAGTCGTCGAGCATGCCGCCGCCGAAAGCCGTTATCATCGCTTTTATTTCTTCGTTTTCGAGCACGCGGTTGACGCGCGTCTTTTCAACGTTCAATATCTTGCCTCGAAGGGGAAGTATCGCCTGGAAACGCCTGTCGCGCCCTTGCTTTGCGGTGCCGCCTGCAGAATCGCCCTCGACGAGGTAAATTTCGCAAAGTTCGGGGTCTTTACTCGAGCAGTCGGCAAGTTTGCCGGGGAGAGCCGTTGACTCGAACACCGTTTTACGGGTCGCCTCACGCGCCTTGCGCGCCGCTTCGCGCGCCTTTTTGGCGGTTAAGCACTTAAATATAATTTCTTTGGTGACCGACGGGTTTTCTTCAAGGAAGGAGCCGAACTCTTCCTGCATCGCTTTCGATACGAGGCTGCGCATATCGGCGTTGCCGAGTTTGGTCTTGGTCTGCCCCTCGAACTGCGGGTTGGTAAGTTTAACCGATATTACGGCGGAAATGCCTTCGCGCACGTCCTCACCGCTCAACTTGTCGTCGTCGGTCTTAATCATGTTTAGTTTTTTGCCCGCGTCGTTAATGCACTTTGTAAGAGCGGCTTTAAACCCGTCTAAGTGAGTGCCGCCCTCGACGTTGTTTACGTTGTTTGCAAACGCCAAAATCTGCTCGCTATAGTCGGTGTTGTATTGAAAAGCGATTTCAATCGTTTCTTTGCCGTATGTCTTTTTAAAATAAAGCGGCTCTGAAGATAAAACTTCTTTACCCTTGTTTAAAACGCTTACGTACTCCTTAATGCCGCCTTCGCTGTACAAAGTGTCGGTTCTTTCCTTACCCTCGCGCTCGTCGGTTATAACGAGTTTAACGCCGGGGTTTAAGAAAGCAAAGTCGCGCAACATGCCGCGTATTTTATCGTAACTGAAATCGACCGTCGAAAAAATGGTCGGGTCGGGTTTGAAAGTTACGCAAGTGCCCGTTTCTGTCGTGTCTTCGAGGGTCAAAAGCGGGGTTTGAGGAACGCCGATTTTATATTCCTGACGGAAGTGTTTGCCGTGCTGGTAAACGTCTACGCTTGCAAATTCGGAAAGCGCGTTTACCGCCTTTAAACCTACGCCGTGAAGACCGGAAGAAATTTCGTAGCCGCCGTCGCCGAACTTGCCGCCGGCGTTGGGGTGAGTCATAACGAGTTCGACGGTAGAAATGCCCTCTTCGCGCATGCCGGTCGGAATTCCGCGGCCGTTATCGCGTATCGAACAAGACCCGTCTTTTAAAATTCTGACGGTTATGGTGTCGCAATATCCCGCAAGCGCTTCGTCGATAGAGTTGTCAACGGTTTCTTTAACTAAGTGGTGAAGACCGTATTCGTCGGTGTTGCGAATGTACATGCCGGGACGCAAACGGATATGCTCTAACCCTTTACATTCCCTGATCTGGTCGGCGCCGTATTCGCTTACAACTTTGTTTTCAGTGTCCATAACTGCTCCTTTAATTTATTTTGCCGCCCTTGCCTGTCCGCCGTCGATTTTTATCGCACGCGGACGCGCGCGCAAGGCGCGTATATAAACATAAATAAATAATTAAGTTTATTATACAACAACAGCCCCGCTTTGTAAACCGAATTTTTAAAAATTCACCGTTTTTTCGTTTCGTAAAAATTCCGCGCGAAAAACGCCCCGAAAATATCGGGGCGCAATACGGTTTTTTTATTAAATTCCTTTTTGAAGGTAAGTTAAAATCTGCCTTTCAAACTCCGCTATTCCTTTAACGGGATAGTCGTTTACGGCGTTTAAACCGCTCGATATAAGAAGCTTTGCCCTATTAAAGTCGCCGTCGTAAACGGATAAAGCCGCCTGAATACGGAAAGAAGTCGGGGTATCGTTAAGGGCGAGCCTGTCAATCGCTTCTTCGCGGTTGTTTCTTATAAACTTATCGTCTTTAACTATAACAGCCTTAAAAAGTTTTTCGCACAAAACTTGCGAATATAGCTCTTCGGGCAAATCGTCGGCTAAAATAATCGAATCTAATTCTTTGAACGCGGCGTTTTCGTCGGTCAAAAGTTTGTTTAAATATTTAAGGTAGCTTACGTAGACCGAAAAGTAATCTTCCGCGCCCGCTTCGTATAAGAGCGCGGACGGAAGGTTTGCGGGCGTAACGCCGCTATAAAGCATCGCAAGCGCGCTATAATAGTTGAGCGCGCAAAGCCCCGCCGCCCCGCCCGATATAAGGGTGAAAGCGACGTCGCCGTCAGAGCCCTTAAAGACGGGCAAAAGGTTCACTATCATAAGATAGGCGGGTACTAAATAAGGCGTGCCGATAAACGCGTACACGAAAGGGTTTTCTTTCACCGTAACCAAAACGCAAATTTGCGCTATCATCTGCGCGGCGTTCATAAGTATTCCGCCGAGGGAGTAAAGTATAGCTTTTATTCTTAAATTTCTGGTCGTAACGGGCGCCATTTCGGTGTCGCCGGGGTCCTCACCGATTTTAACGAAACCTATTTTCAGTTTATCGCCGATTCTACGTATTTCAAAGCAAAAAATCTTGGTTTTTACGAATTTAAACCCGCAAATTTTACCGAATAAAACGTGCCCCGCTTCGTGAAGAGCAACCGCAAGTATTCCGCTTGCCGCTATTCCCGCAAGCGACGCGAGAATTATAAGAACCCTGTCGTTTTTGTGTATGATAAGGGCTTGTACGAAAAGCACCGCGTATAAAGCGATTAAAGCAAGTATTATAACCGCGTTTATAATTTTAACGTAAAATTTTTTCATATCCGCCGTCCTTAAAAATCAGATATCCCTCTAAGTTATCGCTCTCAGAAACGGTAATTTGCGAAAGATTAAAGTAGTTTAAAACGTTCAGAATTATAAGCGTTCCGTAGCTTATTATTTCGGCGCGCTTTAAGTCAACCGCGTAAGTTTTCGTAATTTCTTCCGCCGTCATACATTTAAGCTCGTCGAAAATTTCTTTCAACCTCTCGGTTTTTAACACGTGTCCGTCGGTTTTTAAAGGGTCGTAAACTTTAAGTTTCAAGTCGATTGCCGCAAGCGAAGTCGCCGTGCCGCCGACCGCGTAAAATTCGCCGTTTAAACTTTCAACGTCGCCGTAAATTTTAACCTGTTCTTTTAAAAACTTGTCCGCGGCGGCGTACTTACCCGTAAACCCGTCGCGTAGTTTAACCGCGCCGACAGGCATGCTTTTTTCGTAGCACGGCTTGGCCCCGTCAAAGGTATAAACCGCTTCGCTGCTCGCGCCGCCGACGTCTATAACCCCGCCCCTCTTTCCGTAAAGCGCGCCCAAAAAAGCAAGGTTTGCTTCCGCCTCGCCGCTTATAACGTCAACGTCGAGCGGAATTTTTTCTTTAACCGCTTTTACAAAATCGCGCCCGTTTTTTGCGTTTCTGACGGCGGCGGTCGCGAAAGCGTAAATATTTTTAATATTTAAACTTTTTGCTTCGTTATAAAAATCGACCACCGCGTTTGCCGTGCGAATCAAAGCGTCTTCGCGGATAACTCCGCTTTTATAAAGCCCTTCGCCCAAACGGGTGGTGGATAGTTTTTTTATTTTTTTGCCGCCTATAACCGTCATCAGCCTGACGGAATTGCTGCCGATATCTATAACGGCGACTGGCAAAAGTTCAGATTTACTCATCGTCTTTAGAGTTCCTTTCGAGCTGCGCCTTTTCCTTTTCAATCAGAAGTTTGTAGGCTTCCGTCTGCGAGTCGATATTTTCTATTTCTTTTTCGAGCGCGGCTATCTCTGCTTCGAGCTTTTCTATCCTTGCCTTCCGCGCGAATATACCGTACATCTGATAAACTATTATCGCCGCGAATATCGCTATCAGCATTATTACGCCGCTCAGCGTCGCCGCGAATACTCTTTGCCTTTTTTCTTCCGACATATTTTTTGACCTTTATAAAAAGCGAAATTGCCGCCTTTTTTATTTTTAAAAACAACTCTACAAGTTTATTATACAACAACCTGTACGCAAACGCAACCGCTTTATGCAAACTTTTTGCGTAGCATAGTAAGCCCAAAACGCAAAAAACGCCCATAAACGCCCGAAAATCGCCAAGCTTAAAGATTACCGACGTTGCGCATAAAACCGCCCCCGCCGCCGAAAGCGCGGCTATATCGAGCGCAATTTTAACAAAGCGCGGTTTTACGGCGTTTTTAATTAAATTGAGCGGCGTGTAAATAAAACCCGATAAACACCCCGCGAAAAAGCAAACCAGAAGTTCGCGCGGTTGGTCGCTCGATATAAAGGTCATTTAAACATCCTTTTGATTACGTTTTCGCCGCCGCGATATTTTACGCCGTCGATATTTCCTATTGCAGTGAATTTGCCGCAAGTTTCCGTAAACCCCGTTATTTTAAGGTTTTGCCCCGTAACGGTTAAAACGTTTCCGCTTATAAGTTTAAGGCGAATTTCTTTTTCGGTAAACGCCGTAACTTCCTTGACGGCGGTCACGGCTATCGCTTTTTTGTCGTCGATTACGACGGTGTGAATTATTTTATCTCCGCTTGTTTCCATTATTGCTCCCGTTAAAAAATTTCGCTTGAATATAAGCGATAAAATTTTACAACAAAAAATCTCTCACGATAACCTATGAGAGATTTTATGAATTTATTACTTTTTGCCGCCGTTTTTACGGTTGCGCCGAAGACGCTTTTATATCGGCGTAGAAAAATTTTAGTCGAGTTTCATATCCCCGAATTTTATCACGCCTTTTTTGCGCATGAATTCGGACACGCCAAGCGATATCGCCGCGGGTAAAATAAACATTAAAAGCGCGATTGCAAGTGTTACAAGCCACCACGGTTTGCCGCTTGACGCCTCGATTATGCCGAACACGCCCACCAAACCGCTCGTGCCCATTCCGCCGCCCGACGCGTTGCAGTAAATTTTAAACGCGCAGGTAGCTAAAGGTCCCAAAATCGCGCTCGATATAATTTCGGGCACCATAATTACGGGCTTTTTCATAATGTTCGGAATTTGCAGCATGCTCGTCCCTATCCCTTGCGAAATAAGCCCGCCGACGCCGTTTTCGCGGAAGCTTGTGACCGCAAAGCCGACCATGTGGCAGGCGCAACCGGTAACGGCCGCCCCGCCCGCTAAAAGCATTGCGTTATACGCGGCAGAGCCTACGGGCTCGCTCGTCAAAACGGGGCTTGCAACCGATATCCATATCGCCGCGGAAGAGGTGGGCATCGTTAAAAGTATACCCATTATAACGGATATAACTATGCCCATTATAAACGGGGTGGCGTTCGTCGCAAGCGCGATTAAAAGACCGAGTTTGTTTATTACGAATATGAACGGGAACGCGGCGTACACGCCTATAAACGACAGTAAAAGCGCGCCCATGGGTATTAAAATTATGTCGAGCTTAGTCTTGTTCTCATACAGTTCGGTTACTTCCGCAACGAGCATGGTGACGACGTACGCCCCTATCGGGTTGCCGGGCGCGCCTAAGGTTAAAGCGGTAAAGCCCGCCGCGCCGTAGGTAAGTTTATCGGCAAACGCACCTATAAACCCCGCCACCGCCGACGAAAAGACTATAAGTTTGCCTTTTTTAAGGCTGTGCGCTATCCCCACGCCTATCCCCGCGCCCATAAGCGACTTGGCGGCGTTCGCTATCGCCATGAGGGCCTTGCCGAAGTAGTTGTCGCCTATCCACCCCGCGATTTGCGCGAGTATCGTCCCCGCGATAAGGGTGCAGAAAAGACCTTGCGCCATACCTGAAAAAGCGGTTATGAAAAACTTGTTGCAGGTCTTTTTTAGCCAGGGCTTAAACCCGGCGGTTTCAACGGTTTTAGTATTTTCTTCCATTAGTATATCTCCACTAACGTATTATTGACTAAGTCGCAGGAAGTAAGTATATATTCCACTCCGTTTTTAACGGTCACGGGGTAAGATTTAACTTCTTTGCCGTGCAAATGTCCGTAAATAACTTTATCGACTTTATGTTGCTCGAAAAGATCCGTAAACGCCGAACTTTCGCGCTTGACGTTAAAGGGCGGGTAATGAATCATTGCGATTAGCTTATCGCCCTGTTCGCGGAGTTTTTCGGCGGCGAAAAGGGCGAGTTTAAACCGCTCCACTTCACGCTTGAAAATCTTTTCGTCCGACTCTTTATAGTCGGGCGCGCCTTCGACCGCCCACCCGCGCGAGCCTAAAATTACGTAATTGCCTATTTTAACCGCGTCGTTCTGAAGGGCTATAACCCCTTGGGGGAGCCTTTCGCGCAGGCGCGTTATGGACTGCCACCAGTAGTCGTGATTACCCTTGAGCAGGATTTTTTTGCCGGGGAGCGCCTCGATGAAATCAAAATCGGGC
>CAKQMM010000003.1 GCA_934254755.1 uncultured Clostridia bacterium | reverse complement strand
CGTCGGGGCATACTTATTCCGAGTGGGAAACGAAGACCAAAGCCGCTTGCAATGCGGACAGAACGGAAGTCAGAAAATGTACGGCTTGCGGGATAACCGATGAAAGGACCGTTTCGGGCACGGCTACCGGCGAGCATAGTTATTCCGAATGGGCAACGAAGACTGCCGCTACCTGCACCGAGGACGAAGTGCAAGTCAGAACTTGCGGCGTTTGCGGGCGCGAAGAATATTACACGGTGCCGAATAGCGCCGTAGGGCACAAATTCGGCGTTTGGAGCCAGAAAACCGCCGCTTCCTGTTCGGCGGACAGAACGGATAAGCGCACCTGCAAGACTTGCGGATACGAAGAAACGAGGCAGATAGCGGGCACTCAGACGACGCACATATATAAAGACGGAAGTTGCAAATACTGCGGCAAGAAAAAGCCGGAATTTGAAACTACCTATTTAGGCAGTTATCCGCAGAAAGAAGTTGAGGATACCGCACTCAAATCAAAGCTTAACGCTCTTGCGGGGGCGGTTCCGACGGAGGCAAATTCGCAGGCGTGGACTTCTTACAAATACTATAAAAACAAAGTTGTTACCGACTACATGTGGTATATAGATAAAGATCTTGACGGCGAAAAATACAGAGGCGTTTACTTCATTAGCTATAGACCTATATTATGTGAACTCGGCGACGAATCGACAGACAGAGTTCAATATCTAAACGGTTATTACGTAAACACCGTTTACTGGTTTAAATACGAACCGATTAAATGGAAGATACTTAAAAAAGAAAACGGCAAGGCGTTCGTGCTTGCAGATTTGGCTATAGACAGCCAGCAGTTTGATTATAATAACGGCAATTATTCAAACAATTACGCTAAAAGCTCTATAAGAAAGTGGTTAAACGAAGCTTTCTATAACACCGCGTTCAGTGTAAGCGAAAAAGCGTCGATAGAAACTACGCTCGTTGACAACGGTTTATCGGGAACGGGGCATGAAGTAAACGGTTTTGTTTGTGAAAACACGAACGACAAAGTGTTTTTGTTGAATTATGCCGAAGCGACGGAATGTTTCGAGATGGATGTAGACAGAATTATGTCGCGCACCGATTACGCAAGGTGCCAAGGGGCAAAGGGCGGCAGCTATGCGCCGGACCCTTGTTGGTGGTGGCTGCGCACCCCGCACAATAACACAACGGTTATATGCGCGCGTACAATAGGCCGGGACGGCGAAGACAATAATGCCCATCTGACTTTGGAAACGAGTATAGGCGTCGTTCCCGCGATGTGGATAAATTTAGCGTAAAACGAATTGTCGATAAAAAATGAACGTTAAAGAATATTTAAAGCGGGCGTTGTTTGCAAACGATTTAACTTGCGCTTGTTGCGGCAAAGAGATTTTCGGCGACGGGTATTTTTGCGGCGAGTGTTTAAAAACTCTCCCGACTATTACGGAGAATAAGTGCAACCATTGCGGGCGCGCCGCGCCTTATTTTACCGAGTATTGCGACAGTTGCAAAGAGCGCAACTTAAATTTCGACAAAGCTTATTCCGTTTACGAATACTTGCCGCCGATAAGCAAACTGATAAAAGACTTGAAGTACGAAAACAAAAGATATATTGCCGAAATTTTCGCTAAAAGTCTGGCTAAAATCTGCTTGCGCGAGTTTGTTGCGGCGGACGTTTTGGTGCCCGTTCCGATGACGGATGAAAGGCGAAAGTCGCGCGGGTATAACCAAGCGGAACTTATAGCCGAAAATTTATCCGAGCTTATAAACGTGCCCGTAAGCGATAGGGCGATAAAGGTTAAAGAAACCGAGCGGCAGGCTACGCTTACCGCAAAAGAGCGCGCCGAAAACTTAAAAGGAAGTTTTAAGGCGTATAAAAAAGACTTCCGCAATAAGTCCGTCGCTATCGTGGACGACGTTTTGACCACCGGCGCGACAGCCGACGAACTCGCGCGCGTTTTAAAGCGTGCGGGCGCGGATAAAGTTTACGTTTTAACGGTTGCATCCGTCGCACTCGATAAAGAATACATCGAATAATTTAAACCGCTCGTATAAATCGGGCGGTTTTTAATTGCGGCGTAAAGGCGTAAAAGCAAATATGACGCGGTTTTTTGCATAAAGCGGCTTATAAATATATCAAAAGAACGGCAAGTTTTGCAAAAACTGTTGAAATTAAAATAAAAAAGTGATAAAATATAACGGTTAAGTTTATTTTGCGGCTTTTTATACGCCGAATTTGCGTTCAATGAGCCGCTTTTAACCGTAATCGGGTTAAAGCAGCGCAAAATCGGCAAAGTTTTGATTTGGTTTGTCGGGCGCGAAAGCGTGCGGTTTAAAGCCGTTAACGGCAAAATAAACGCGTATCGGAATAAAAATATGAACTGTCTTGATAAAATGTACAAAGAAATCGAAGAGATTTTAAAGCGCGAAGAGCAGGAAGCGGAAAAGAGCAAATTTCAGGTTAAAGAAATAAAGCACACTTTTTTGGCGGACGACGAAGCTGAAACCGAAACCGCGAAGCGCGAACCGCGCAACTATTTAAGCGAAATTGCTTACGATAGCGACAAGTGGACGGTTAAACGCTTTGACGAAGACCGCGCGAAATCTTTTATAGAATTCGTTTTTAAAAAGTTCTTCTGCTTTTTTGCCGATAGTTTCGGCGATGGCGAAAAGGAAGCGATTTTAACTTCGCTTAAAGGCGACTTAGCGGGCGCGAACAACCTTTTCGATATTTTTACCGCGAAAGAAAACGCGGTTGTAGATATGCTTGAAGGCGACGACGTAGAAGAAGCCGAAAAGTTCTTTTTAAACCCCTATCACGGGCTTTTTAAGGACGAAACGGGTTATTTTGCCGTGGTCGAAAACGGAAAGTTTTCCGACGTTAAACGCCCCCTCGGCTTTAACGCAAACCAGATGCGCAAGGTTATAAAAGAAACGTTTGACGCGTACCTTGAAGATTTTAAGGAAAGGTTTTCGGGTAAAGAAGCGAACGCTTTTATAAATTCCGTAAAAGCCGACCTTAACAAGTCCGAAGAGCGCGACCCGATAAAACTCGAAGAGTTTATGATCGAAAAACTTGCCGCGGGTCTTAAAAAGAAAGGCGTTTCGGGCGACGCGTTCACGGCGTATCTTAACTCTAAGGGGTTAAGGTTTATAAAGCAAGGCAATTTTTACTATTATAAAGGCGCGTACCAAAAGTACGCCGAATATAAAAAAATAGAATTCCGCTACTGAAAAGAATCTAAACGGAATAAAAAGGAGTAAATTTTATTTATCATGGCTGACGGCACAATTCCGCTGCTGGTGGCGATAATCGTTCTGATTTTGTGTTCCGCGTTTTTCTCGGCAACCGAGACGGCGTACACGAGTCTTAACGTTATCAAAGTAAAAAGTCTTTCTATGAAAGACGAAAAGTTTAAAAAGGTTTTAAAGTTATACGAAAGTTACGATAAACTTTTAACGACCATTTTAATCGGAAACAACATCGTGAACATAACGGCTTCGTCGCTATCGGTGGTGTTGTTTACAAAGCTTATAAAAAGCGGCGTTGACCCGACGTTTATATCCACCGTTGTTATTACGGTTACGGTTTTACTGTTCGGCGAAATAACGCCCAAATTCGTAAGCAAATCGCGCCCCGAAAAAATGGCGGCGTTTACCTACCCGATAATTAAATTCTGCACTTATATTTTTTACCCCATAAACCTTATTTTATCGGGATACAAAAAAGTTATAAGCAAAATTTTCAAACTTAAAGAAGAAGATCAGATAACCGACGAACAGCTTATCACCATCGTGAACGAAGCTGAAGAAGACGGCACGCTTAAACAGGACGAATCGGTGCTTATAAAAAGCGCGATAGAGTTCGACGATTTAGAGGTCAAAGATATACTCGTGCCCCGCATAAACGTCGTTGCGGTGGATAAAGACGCGCCGCTTAGCGAGATTAAAAAGACGTTTGACGGCGAAAGATATTCCCGCTTGCCGGTATACAACGACAATATCGACAGCGTTATCGGCATGATACACGAAAAGGACTTTTATCGCAACTATCAAAAACAAGGGTTTTCGATAAAAGACATTATGCAGGACGTCGTTTTCGTGGTAGAGCATACTAAAATATCCGTGCTTTTAAAGAAATTGCAAGCCAAAAAAATACACATGGCGATAGTTTTGGACGAGTACGGCGGAACGCTCGGCATCGTCACCATGGAAGATATAATCGAAGAACTCGTCGGCGAAATTTACGACGAGTACGACGAAGACGTGAACGAAATAAAGCGGCTTAACGACAACACCTACTTAGTTGCGTGCTCGTCGAATTTAGACGACTTTTTCGAGAAACTCGATATAGATATCGGCGAAGACGAATTCGACGCCAACACCGTCGGCGGATGGGTGAGCGAGCGGCTCGGCGAACTTCCGACCGTGGGTAAAAAGTTCACCTATAAAAATCTTTCGGTCGAAGTCACCAAATCGACGCGCAAGCGCGTTATAGAAATAAAAGCCATCGTTTCAAAACGGGTGGACGAAGACGAAAAATAAATTTAACAGCCTTGCAAAGACTGCAAGGCTTAAAATTTTAGGAGAAATTAAAATGCACAAAGGTTCAAACAAATGGACGAGGGCGGCGATACCTGCGGTGCTTCTTCATTCGAGCATCGGCACGGTTTATTGCTGGGCGTATTTCGAGGGGGCGATTAAAACGGCTTTGACCGAAGCGGGCGCTTCCGTTTCGGCGATAGCGTGGGCGTTTTCGCTCGCAATATTCTTTTTAGGCATGTCCGCCGCGTTTTTGGGCGACTTCGTCGAAAAAGATATACATAAGGCAAGTTTAATCGCGGCTATCTGCTTTGCGGTGGGCGTTGCCGGCACGGGGCTTGCGATAAAACTGCACAGCCAAGTACTTGTAATACTGTTTTACGGCGTGATAATGGGCATAGGCTTGGGGCTCGGGTACTTATCGCCCGTAAAAACCTTAATGCTTTGGTTCAAAGACAATAAAGGTTTGGCGACGGGTTTAGCGGTTGCCGGCTTCGGCGCGGCGAAAATGATATTCTCGCCGATAATAACCTTTTTGGAAGGAAAGTTGGCGATAGAATACGTCTTCTTTATCTTAGCGGGCGTATGGTTCGTGATGATGTTTGTCGGGCATTTACTGCTTAAAAAACCCGACGGTTGGGTCGAAAAACACGACAAGTTCGAGTTTAAAAAGTTTATGTCCCGCTTTACTATTTTTAAAGACGTAAGATATATCGGGATATGGTTCGTGTTCTATCTGAACATAACTTGCGGCTTAGCGCTTATCCACGGCGAAAAAGAAATTTTGGCTCTCGTAGGTTTAGGCGGAATTGCGGGAATAATGGGGGCTTTAACGGGGCTTTTCAATGCGGGCGGCAGGCTCGTTTACTCGGCTGTCGGCGACAAAATGAAGGATAGGAACACTATCTATAAAATCATTT
Organism: uncultured Clostridia bacterium; assembly: GCA_934254755.1. Classification (GTDB taxonomy): domain Bacteria; phylum Bacillota; class Clostridia; order Christensenellales; family Borkfalkiaceae; genus HGM11412. The sequence continues at coordinate 15,094 of CAKQMM010000003.1, read as the reverse complement.
TAATCAGCGAAATTTTAATAACCGCGCTCGCACTCTTTACCGGCGCGATAAAGGGCGGCGACGACGTGCCCGTAAAACTCGTTATCATTGCGATAGCGTTGCTTTTGATAGTAAACGCGGGTTACGGCGGCGGGTTCAGCAATTTGCCCACCCTTTTATCGGATATTTACGGAATGGGCAACATCTCGTCCATTCACGGCATAGCGTTATCGGCGTGGGCGTTTGCGGGGCTTACCGGCAACCAGGTTGCGGGGCTTATAGTGAGCAAAACGGGTAGTTACAACAACGTGCTTATATTTACCCTTTGCTTGTACTGCGTGGCGGCGATTGTAGACTTTATACTCGTCAGCGGGCATGAAAAACACCCCGAAGCGCACGTTGACGACCATATCGCGGCAATAAACTCGGAAGCGGCGGGAGAGAATACCGCGGCGGCTAAGACCGCGAAAGCGGAATAATTCGAACTTAAAACTAAATTTAAAGCGTTCTTGCAAGGCTAACGCTTTGCGCGGTCGCTTTTTTTATTGAGCAGATTTATTAACCTTGAATTCTATGCCGTTTTTACTCGTTGTTTTTGCGCGATAGTTTGCGCTTTATACATAAAATTCCAAAGGATAACAAAACTAAAATTACGGCAGGGCGTATATTGCTTTTTGCGGAGCGGTATAAACGAAGCTCGGTTGCCGAAAGGAGAATTATGGAAACGACGGGAATAGTAAGAAGAGTCGACGATTTAGGCAGGGTTGTTATCCCTAAAGAGATACGCAAAACCCTTAAAATAAGCGAGGGCGACGCGGTTGAAATAATCGCGGCGGGCGAAGAGATAAGAATTAAAAAATACGCGCCCGTCAGCGCGTTTAAAGAAACGGTTATGCCCGTTTGCAAGTTTTTATCGGAAAGTTTAGATAAAACGGTTTTGATAACCGACGACGAAAAGGTGCGCTACGCTTACGGCAAAAACTCGAAAAATTATATCGACAAAGAGCTTACGCAAGAGTTTAAAAAGGCGATAAGCGGCGGGGTCGGCGCGGCGTATAAAGCGGACGAAAACGGAATGGTAGATATAGTGAAAGACGGCGGCGACGAAGTAACCGCCGAAGCCTTTATGCCTATATCCGAAGGCGAAAAAGTCGCGGGCGCAATAGTCGTTATAAGCGCGAAAGACGAAGCGTTTAGCAGCGCGGAACTTAAAACCGTTAAATTTGCCGCCGAACTTATTTCAAGCGGCATACGGTTTTGAATTTTTTTAAAAGCGGCGTAAAAAGCGGCGGAGTTATAAAAAGCGTCTTTAACGGCGGAAATTTTGCAAAAGGCGGCTTTAATAAGGGCGGCTTCGGGGGCGGACTTTTAACAAACGGTTTTGAAAAAAACGCCTTGATAAAGAGCGATAAAAAGACTAAAAGCGACGGGCTGATAAAAGGCGCGCTCGTCATATCTTTGGGCGGGTTTATAACCAAAATTTTAGGTGCGTTTTATCGCGTGCCGCTGACTAATATTTTAGGCGCGGAAGGTTTGGGGCTTTATCAGGCGGTGTTCCCGATATACTGCCTTCTTTTAACGCTGTCGTCAACGGGGGTGCCGAGCGGCGTTTCAAAAATCATCGCGGAAGGGGAGGACGAGTTTTCCGCCCTTAAATCTGCGCTCGCCGTTTTTTTGCCGCTCGGGCTGCTTGGCGGAATAATGATGGCGGCGTTTTCAGGCGTAATTGCAAATTTGCAGGGCGCGCCTGAGTCCCTTTTTGCGTATATGGCAATTTCGCCGTCGGTAATGCTCGTCGGCGTAATATCTTGTTTCAGGGGCTTTTTTCAGGGCAAAGCGGAGATGAAATACACCGCCGTTTCGCAAGTTTTCGAGCAGGCGGTTAAACTTGCGGCGGGGCTTATGATAACGAGCACGCTTAAACGAACGCCCGCTTTGGCGGCGGCGGGAGCGGCGGCTGCGGTTACGATTGCGGAAGCGGCGGCGGTCGTTTATTTAACGGGTGGGTATAAATTAAAAGCGAAGGGGATATCCCGCATATTTAAGGCGGAACTAAATATAAAAAAAGTTATTAAAACGGTCGTCCCCGTAACGCTGTCCGCGTCCGCCGTTCCGATAGTAAAAACAATCGACAGTTTTTTGATTTTGAATATCTTAGGCGGATATTTAACGAACGCAACGCGCCTTTACGGGTTATATTCTGGCGCGACCGAAAGTTTGATAGGCGTGCCCGTTTCGCTTTTGTACGGGTTGGCGGCGACGGGCATACCCGTTATAGCAAAGCTTAAAGCGGAAAAAAAGGACACTAAAATAAAGTGCCGAAAGGCGATTTTGTACACTCTTTTTCCGTCCGTCGTATTTAGCGCGGCAACTTTTATTTTCGCGCCGCTTGCGGTCAAAATTTTGTATTCCGCGCTTCCCGCCGCCGAAAAAGAGGTGTGCGCGAATATGCTTAAAATTGCAAGCCCCGCGATAATTTTTTTATCGCTTATGCAAACGACGGCGGCAGAGCTTATCGCTCTTGACAAAATTTACGCGCCGTGCGTATCGTCTTTTTCAGGCGGAGCGGTCAAACTTATCCTATCGTTTACGCTTTTAAAAGCCCCGTATATAAATATTTACGGCGCGATTATAAGCGACGCGGCTCACTATTTTGTTGCTTGTTTGATAAATTTGGTGTATATTAAAAAGGCAAATAAATACGTGGGAACCGTTCGCCGTTATAATCGGCGATAATCGGTTTTTTATAAGGAAGTTTAAATGAATAAACTGACGATAGTTAGCTTAGGCTTAAAAGAAGGGGATATAACCGTTAGGGGCGCAAAGGCGATTGAAAACGCTAAAACGCTGATCGTGAGGACCAACGAAACGGAAAGTTACAAAAGCGTTACGGCGTATAACAAAAACGCCGTAAGTTTAGATTATTTGTACCTTAAAAGCCGCAACTTCGACACTTTTAATAAAAACGCATGCGCCGCCGTCCTTAAATACTTAAAGGAAGGCGACGTTACATACGCCGTTGACGGTTCCGCCGCGGAAGACGATACCGTCAGGGCGATTTTAAAAAAACATAAAAACGTGGAAATTATTAGCGGCGTTTCGGCGTTTTCGTCCGCAGCGGAAAGGGCGAAAATCTCGTCTACTATAAACGCTTGCGTTTCGGCGTACGATATCGCAAAAATCGAAGCTATAACCGCGCCGACCGTCATTTACGCGATAGACTCGAAAGCTTTGGCGGGCGAAGTGAAGCTTAAACTTATCGACGTTTTCGGAGAAGAAACGGAAGTTTATTTTTTAGGCGAAAGCGTTTTAAAAATACCCGTGTACGAGCTTGACAGGCAAAACTTTTACGATTATAAAACGAGCGCGCTTATAATTCCCCCCGTTTTAACCGAAAAAGAGCGGTTTAATTATGACGATTTAATCGAAATTTTAAGAATTTTGCGCGCGCCGAACGGCTGCCCGTGGGACAGAGAGCAAACGCCGAAGTCGGTTGAAAAAAATCTGATAGAAGAGTGTTACGAGCTTATCGACGCGATAAATCGCGACGATACGCCGGGCGTTGTCGAAGAAACGGGCGACGTTTTACTGCAAACCGCATTCCAGATAAACTTCGGTAAAGAGTCGGGCGAGTTTACCTCAGCCGACGTTTTATCGGAAATTTGCCGCAAACTTATCTTCCGCCACACCCACGTTTTCGGCGCGGATAAAGCGGCGGACGGCGAAGCCGCGCTTAACGTATGGGATAAAAACAAGCAAAAAGAAAAGGGGTATAATTCGGGCGAAGAATATCTTCGCGCCGTACCCGAAAGCTTCCCCGCGATAATGCGCGCGCAAAAAATATCTAAACGCGCCGCGAAATATCACCTTGATTTTAACGATTTAAGTAGCGCGTTCGATAAAATCTACGATGAGCTTTCCGAGCTTAAAGCGGCGGCGGATAATAAAAACGCCGAAGAAGCCGCAAAAGAGGGCGGCGACGCGCTTTTTGCCCTTGCAAGTTACCTTCAAAAACTCGGCGTAGACGGCGAAACCGCGCTTAACGAAACGGTCAAAAGGTTTATCGACCGCTTTTCGCGCGCAGAAAAACTCGCCTTAAAAGACGGGGTTAGTCTAAAAGACTTAACTCCTGCCGAAGTCGATAAATATTACGTTTTAGGAAAGTTAAAAAAAGATGACGATTAAGCCGATAGTTATAGGCGGCGTGACCGTCCCGAACAACGTGTTTTTCGCGCCGCTTGCGGGGTTTTCGACCGCCGAAATGCGGCACGTCGCATATAAAGCGGGCGCGGGGCTGTGCTTTACCGAAATGGTGTCGGCAAAAGGGCTTATGTACGCCCCCGACGCGTCGAAAGATTTGCTCGTGAATTTAGACGAAAATAAAGTTTGCGCCGTTCAGATTTTCGGAAACGAGCCGGAGTTTATAAAAAAAGCGGCGGGTAGCGAATATTTAAAAAATTACGATATAATCGACCTTAATATGGGATGCCCGATGCCGAAAATTTACAATAACGGCGCGGGGTCTGCGCTCCTTAAAGATATAAAGCTTGCCGAGGAAATAGTTAAAGCGGCAAAAACGGCAAATAAGCCCGTAAGCGTCAAAATAAGGATAGGTTTAGACGATAACCATATCGTAACCGAAGAGTTTGCCAAAGCGTTGGAAGGCGCGGGCGCGGATTTGATAACCGTTCACGGCAGGACGAAAGCCGCCGTTTATGCGGGCGAAGTTAATTTTGAAGAGATTGAACGCGCAAAGCGGGCGGTTAAAATTCCCGTCGTCGCAAACGGCGGAATTTTTACTGCTGAGGACGCCGAAATTTTAATGGACAGAACGGGTGCGGACGGGGTTATGGTTGCCCGCGGCGCGCTCGAAAACCCGCTTGTTTTTGCCGAAATTACGGGTAAAACCGTTGATTTTACGCTGAAAGACTTAGTTAAAGAACAAATTTTATTGACCGCTAAACATTACGGCTTTAAGCGGGCGGGGGTCGTCCTCAGAAGTCAGATAGCCTACTACTTAAAAGGGGTTAGGGGCGGCAAAAAGTTTAAAGAGCGCGCGTTTAAAGCGGAAAACGCCGACGAGCTTATTGCGGTAATCGAAGAAGCCTTATAAATTCTTGTTGCGCGCTATATTTTTAAACGCCCTTATACACAAAATTAAAAAACGCCGATATAATAGTTGTAAGGAAGTAAGCGAATTGAAAGTTTATTGCAACAGGACATCGGGGGTTTTTAACGCGGGCGAAATTCCGTCTGACGCAAATTTAGCGCTTTTCGGCTTTAACGGGCTCAAAAAAATATCTTATAAAAACGAGCTTCAGGGCGTTGACGGGAATTTAAGCGAGTTCGCGCTGCTCACGAAAAAAACGGACAGAGTTTTATTGACGGGCGCGATAACCGATAATTACGGAATTATCAAGCGGTCGGCCATAATTGCCGAACGCGGCAAGCTTTTAGGAATAAGCGACATGAACGTTAAAATAGACCCGTCAAGCTACGGTTTGGGCGGCGGCAGGCGGGTTTATCAGACCATAATCGGTCGGATAGGCGTGCTTATCAGCGACGATTTGATAGATTTTGAAGGAGTCAAGGCGATGAGTTTGTGCGACGCCGACCTTATCGTCGCCGTTTTGCCGGAAGGCGATAAACCGCAGTATGATTTTATCGTCCGCGCGTATGCGTACTTATTCGGCGTGCCGATAGTTTTAATTTGCGAAAGCGGGGTTATGGCCGCCGATATGAACGGCGAAATTTGCGGCGCAAGCCGCGAGGGCGAAGCCACCCTTTTAATTCCCGCAAAAAAGAATTACAGAACGCTGTCGCTGAAACGGCGGGGCGTTAAATAAGTTTTTATTATCGCGCTTGAGTGTAGCCTTTTCAACTTGCGGCGCGCTTTTACGAAAGGAGAAAGTTATGAAGTTTAACATAGTTTTAGTCGAGCCTGAAATTCCCCAAAACACGGGCAATATATCGCGTACTTGCGCCGCAACGAATTCCGTTTTACACATGGTGCGCCCGTTCGGCTTCGAGATAACCGATAAAAATTTAAAACGCGCGGGGCTTGACTATTGGCAGTATTTAGACGTTCGCTATTACGACACCTTCGACGAATTATTTGAAAAGTATTATAACGGCGATAACTTCTACTTTTTGTCCACAAAGGGCGCGAAAATTTACAGCGACGCACACTTTAAAGACGGCGATTTTCTCGTCTTCGGCAAAGAAAGCCACGGGCTCCCCGAACCGCTTTTAAAAAAGCATTACGATAAAACTTTGCGCATCCCTATGTGGGGCGATTTGCGCAGTCTTAACCTATCTAACTCCGTCGCCATAACTTTATATGAAGCCTTGCGCCAGAACGGTTTTGACCGGCTTACCGTTGAAGGGGCTTTAACAGGTAGAAAAGACTAGTCGTCGCGTTACGCTATATCATTGATTTTTTGACTAAAAATTCCCGCTTATGCGTCGTTAAACACCGCTCGTTGTACAGCAAGTACGACTTCGGGCGTTTGCCTTGCCTAAGCGGTTTTTTTGTGCCAAAAATTCTAATTCATAGCGTAACGCTTCTCCTTAAAATGCGGCATTTTTTAGTGGTTAGTAAATAGAAAATCGTAGCGGTAACGCCCCGACGACCCGTTTTTATTCGGCGGCGCTTCGGTTTTGCGTGGAAGTTTAAAAACGCCGCCGAAAATAAGCCGACGGGCGGCCGCCGCAATTCTAAAACCTGAAAAGCAAAAATATAATGCTTGTATGGCTATTATTCAGAATTTACTTATGACCTTGGGCGGCGTAACGCTGTTTTTGTTGGGGCTTAAATTTATGAGCGACAATATGTTCGACTTGACGGGCAGAAAGGTCAAAGCGGTTTTAAAAGGGGTTACGAAAAACAGATTTGCGGGGGTGGTTACGGGTACGCTCGTCACGGCGGCGATACAAAGCAGCATCGCGACCAACGTTATTCTTGTGGGCTTCGTGTCGGCGGGCGTTATAACGTTTGAAGCCGCCGCCGCGGTCATTATGGGCGCGAATATCGGCACGACGATGACGGCGCAACTCGTCTCTCTTTCGGGCAAACAGTTTTTCGATATAACGGCGTTCGGCGCGGCGATATGCTTCATAGGCTTTTTGATAAGCCTTTTAAAAAATAAAAAAATCAAATCGGTCGGCGGCGTTATGGTGGGGTTCGGAATGTTGTTTTTCGGGTTGGATATCGTAAACGACGGCGTTTTGTTTTTTAAAAACTTCGAGGCGTTCCGCAAAGTTTTTTTGGTTAAAAACGAACTGTTGCTGTTTTTAAACGGCGTAATCGTCACCGCGCTTATACAGAGTTCTTCCGCCGTCACGAGCATTATGATATTGCTTGCGGGTAACGGGCTTCTGAGTTTTGAAAACAGTATGTTTTTGATTTTGGGCGCGAACGTAGGCACTTGTTTATGCGTTATAGCGGCGTCGATAAACAAAACCGTCGAAGCGCGGCGGACGGCGTTTTTCAACTTTGCGTTCAACTTGTTCGGATCCGTAATTATGTTTTTGCCGCTTATTTTATTTAAGACGGAAGTCGCCGCGTGGTTTGCCTCCTTTTCGCACGGAACGGAGCGAATGATAGCGAACTTCCACACGCTGTTCAATTTGTCGGTTACGGCGGTGCTTTTGCCCGCGCTTAAACCCTTCACGCAGCTCATAGCGAAAATAATTCCCGACAAAAACGCGATTAAGCCCGCGCGTGAGAAGGTCTTGACGGGTAAGAGCGCGCAGACGGCAAAAATATAATTAAATTCATTGACAATTTTACATTTAAAGTTTAAAATTGTATGCGAAAGATAAAATTATCAAAGGAGATTATCTCTATGAACAAAAAAACTATCAGAGACGTTGACGTAAACGGTAAAAGATGTCTTGTCAGAGTTGATTTTAACGTTCCGATGAAAGACGGCGTTATCACCGACGAAAACAGAATTAACGGCGCGCTTCCCACCATTAAATATTTAATGGAACACGGCGCAAAGGTTATTCTTTGCTCGCACATGGGTAAACCCCACAACGTTTTCAACGACAAAATAAAACTCAACAAAAAAGAAAAGAAAGCGGTTGAAGCTCTTCCCGAAGCGGAAAGAGAAGCCGCTACCGCGGAGTATATCGAAAAGGCTAAAAAAGACATTAAAAAATACACCCTTAAACCGGTTGCCGATAGGCTCAACGAACTTCTCGGCGGCAAGGTGACTTTCGCAACCGACACCGTCGGCGAAGACGCGCAAAAGAAAGTCGCCGCGCTTAAAGACGGCGAAGTCGTTCTTCTTGAAAACCTTCGTTTCGACGCTGGCGAAGAAGGGCGCGACCTTGAATTCTGCAAAAAGTTGGCTTCCTTCTGCGACGTTTACGTAAACGACGCTTTCGGTACCGCTCACCGCTCTCACGCTTCTACCGCAGCTATCGTTGAATACGGCTTGGTTAAAACCGCCGTTTGCGGCTTCCTTATCGAAAAAGAACTCACCGTTATGGCTGACTCGCTCGAACATCCCGTTCGTCCGTTCGTTGCCGTTTTGGGCGGCGCAAAGGTTGCCGATAAGCTTAACGTTATATCGAACCTTCTTGAAAAATGCGACAGCCTTATCATCGGCGGCGGCATGGCTTACACCTTCCTTAAAGCGAAGGGTTACGAAGTAGGCACCGCGCTTGTAGACAACGAAAAAATCGATTACTGCAAAGAGATGATGGAAAAGGCGGATAAGCTCGGCAAAAAGCTTTATCTTCCCATCGACACCACCGTCGTTAAAGACTTCCCCGATCCTATCGACGCGCCCGTCGAAACCGAAATTTTCGACAGCGATAAACTCCCTGCCGACAAAATGGGGCTCGATATCGGTCCTAAGACGATGGAACTTTTCGCAAACGTTATAAAAGCCGCTAAAACGGTTATCTGGAACGGTCCTATGGGCGTGTTTGAAAACCCCATTCTCGCGAACGGCACTCTTGCTATCGCTAAGGCAATGGCGGCTAACACCGAAGCTACCACCATTATCGGCGGCGGCGACAGTGCGGCGGCGGTCGCTCAGCTCGGCTATGCGGACAAGATGACCCACATCTCGACGGGCGGCGGCGCGTCTTTGGAACTCTTTGAAGGCAAAGTTTTACCGGGCATTGCGTGCCTCAACGATAAAGACTAATAAAGGTTGGTATAAATTATGAGAAAAGCAATTATTGCAGGCAACTGGAAAATGAACTTGACGCCGAGCGAAGGCGTTAAGCTTGTAAACGAACTTAAACCTCTCGTTAAAGACGCGGACTGCGAAGTAGTCGTTTGCGTTCCCGCAACCGATATTCAAGCTGTCGGCGAAGCGATTAAGGGCAGCAACATTAAACTTGGCGCGGAAAACGTTCACTTTAAAGACAGCGGCGCGTACACCGGCGAAATTTCGGCGGCTATGCTTTTAGAGCTCGGCGTCGAATACGTTATCATCGGTCACAGCGAAAGAAGACAGTATTTCGGCGAAACCGACGAAACCGTTAATTTAAGGACTCTTAAAGCCCTTGAAAAGGGTCTTACCCCCATCGTTTGCGTAGGCGAAACTTTGGAAGAAAGAGAAACCGGCAAAACCGAAGAAGTTTTAAAACGCCAGATAACCGTTGGTCTTAAAGGCGTTGAAGATTTAACGAAACTCGTCATCGCGTACGAACCCGTATGGGCAATCGGCACCGGCAAAACCGCTACCAGCGAACAGGCTAACGAAACCATCGGCTTTATCCGCAAAACCCTTGCCGAAAACTTCTGCGAAAAATGCGCGGCTAAGGTTCAGATTCAGTACGGCGGTTCTATGAAACCCGCAAACTGCAAAGAGCTTATGGCTATGGAAGAAATCGACGGCGGTCTTATCGGCGGCGCGGCTTTGAAAGCGGCTGACTTTGCGGCTATCGTTAATTACAATAAATAATATTTAAAAACGACAAAACGCTCGCGATACCGCGGGCGTTTTTGTTTTGCTTGATTTTAAGCGGGCGTTTTCGTTTTTTAAGGGGCGGGCGCTTTTGCCGGCTTGCGGGGCTCATTAACTAAGCTTTACTTTCTGCGTTTTGAAACGCATATTGACGGCTCGTCCGTTATATGATAAACTATAATTAAACAGGAGGGGTTATGAAAAAACTTTTAACCATTGCGTTAACTTTTTTGTCGGCGTTTTTCTTGGCTCTTACTCTTTCTGCGTGCGATTACGGCGGCGCAAACGCGGCAGAAGACGATTTGAATAATTGCGTAGATATCAATTACGAGCTTAATAAAGAAGGCACCGGATATATCGCGATGGGGGTGGTCGACGGCAAAGGTTGGAATGTGGTCATCCCCGACGAATACGAAGAGCTACCCGTCGTTGAAGTAAGATCCTCAGCGTTTATGGGTATAAATTCTATTAAAAAGGTTACGGTGGGCAATAACGTTAAAAAAATCGGTGCGGACGCGTTCAGAGACATCGGAGAGCTTGAAAGCGTAAGCCTCGGCGGCGGGGTCGAGTATATCGGCGACGAAGCGTTTAGCGATTGCGGAAAATTAACCGACGTTGTTCTTAGCGACAGCCTTAAATTTTTCGGGAAAGAAATTTTCAAAAACAGCGGCGCAGTAAAATATAACGTTTATAACTGGGCGTATTATCTCGGCAGCGCGGATAACCCTTACCTTGTTTTAATATCGACGACGGATAAGGGCTTGAACAATTACTCCCCTCACGATGATTGCAGGTTTATTGCGGACGACGCTTTCAGCGGTTGCCGCGCCTTAATTAAAGTCGAAATAGGTAAAAACGTCGTGTCTATCGGCGATAACGCATTTGACAGTTGCGTTAATTTAAAAACCGTCGTTATAGGCGACGGGGTTACCGATATCGGCTACGCAGCGTTCGATAACTGCCGTAACCTTACAGACGTTACCGTGGGTAACGGCGTTGAAAGAGTCGGAGCGTGCGCGTTCGGCGACCCGTGGAGAGGGGCTTACGCTAATCTTAAATTGAAGGAGTTTGATAAAGCCTTATATCTCGGCAACGCGCAAAACCCGTATGTGTTACTTTACAAAATAAATTCTTACGAAAACTTAACTTTCGACAAAATAGAGAATTGCGTCATCAATGAAGATTGTAAAATTATTTACAGCTATGCTTTCAACGGTTGTGAAAAATTGGCGGAAATAACTATTCCGGAAAGCGTCGTTTATATCTGTGATAACGCTTTTGCTTTCTGCAGGTCGCTTAAAAGCGTTATTATACCCGAAAAAGTTACAGAAATCAACTGTGCAACTTTTTTACTGTGCTCGTCTCTTGAAAACGTAAACCTTAGTAAAGGCGTTAAAATCATCGACGGTCATGCGTTTGCGGATTGTACCGCGCTTCCCGTCATAGCTATTCCCGAAAGCGTGGAATATATCGACTATCACGCTTTTGAAAACTGTTATAAACTCGTGGAAGTTATAAATAACAGCGACTTAAATATAGTTGTGGGCGAAGATATCGTGAACGGCGGAATCGGAAAGTACGCTCTCACCGTTCACGACGGCGAAAGCAAAATGGACGTTGTTGACGAGACCTATAAGTTTTTGACCGTTGACGGCAAAAACTATCTCGTTGACGCGGTAGACAAAGCCGAAACTTACACCTTGCCCGAAAATTATAAAGGCGAGCCTTACGCTATACACGATTATGCTTTTTACGGAATGAAGTATTTAAGCGGCGTGAATATATCGGGCAATATTACCGAAATCGGCGACTATGCTTTCAGCGAATGTAAAAACCTTTCGTCGGTTAGTGTTACCGCAAACCTTGAAGACACCGGGAGTTACGCCTTCAAAAACTGCACTAATTTAGCGGCGGTAGTTATAGGCGGAAGCGTTAAAGAAATCGCGCCTAACTCTTTTGAGGGGTGTAAGAAGCTTAGCAGCGTAAAAGTTTTTAACGGCGTTCAAAAAGTCGGCGATTCGGCTTTCTTCGGTTGCGACGGTATAGAAGACGTTGATTTTATCGGCGACGTGAACGATTGGGTTAAGATTAAGAGCCTTGGCGATCTTATGAGATACGGCGCGGCGAATAAAAAAATTTCTATAAACGGAACGTTGCTGACAAACGTCGTTATAGATACTGCCGAAACGGTCGGCGATCACGCCTTTTACGGCTGTTCGTCTATCGCAAGCGTTACTCTTAGCGAAAGCGTTACAATCGTCGGGAACGGTGCGTTTGCGAACATGCACGCGCTTATAAAAGTTGAAATAAAGGGCGAGGCTGAAATAGCAAGCGCCGCGTTTAAAAACTGCGCTAACCTTACAGAAGTCGTATTATCCGATAAAATAAAAGATATCGAAAGCTTTGCGTTTATGGACAGCGCGGTCGAAACGATAACTTACGGCGGCACCGTAAGCGAATGGAACGCTATCCATAAGATGTACACGTGGCGCGACGGGTCAAAGATAAAAACCGTTAAATGTACGGATGGCACAATCGACTTAACCGCCGAATAATTAAACTTAAAACGCTCGCGATACCGCGGGCGTTTTTGTTTTGCTTGATTTTAAGCGGTTTTATTTGCGTGGTTTTAACGGGCGTTCGGTTCGGTTTAATTTTACCGTTTAAATTTATTGCAATATTTTAAAAATTGTATTAAAATATTAGGCGAATTAAAAGGCTTTGTCAAAAAGCGGGGCGGCGACTGTAAAAGCGGCTTTCCGTAATAATTTTAAAGCAAAGCAAAATACTAAAACAAAAAGAAATAGAAGGTGCATTATGAAAAATCAACCGGTATGTTTAATTATAATGGACGGTTATGGCATAAACCCGTCCGAAAACGGCAATGCAATCGCCCTTGCGCATGCGGGCGTAATCAAAAAACTTGAAAGCGAATATCCGCACACCAAGCTTGGCGCAAGCGGGCTTAACGTAGGGCTTCCCGACGGGCAGATGGGCAACAGCGAAGTCGGACACCTTAATATGGGCGCGGGCAGAATCGTTTATCAGGACTTAACCCGCATCACGAAAGAAATCGGCGACGGCGACTTTTTTAAGAACGAAGAGCTGAACTACGCTATGGACAGCGCGCTTAAAAACGACAAAAATCTTCATTTATACGGGCTTTTGTCTACGGGCGGCGTTCACAGCCATATAACTCACCTTTTCGCGCTGCTTGAAATGGCTAAACGCAAAGGTCTTAAAAAAGTGTTCGTTCACTGCTTCTTGGACGGGCGTGACGTTGCTCCCACGAGCGGCGCGGGCTTCGTTCAGAACTTGCAGGACGAAATCGACAAAATCGGCGTCGGCAAAATCGCAAGCGTTGGCGGCAGATACTATGTTATGGACAGAGATAACCGCTGGGACAGGGTTGAAAAGGCTTACGATATGATGACCGTCGGCACCGGCGTGCACGCCGAAAACGCCGTCGAAGCGGTTAAACAGAGTTACGCAAACGGCGTGACGGACGAGTTCGTTCTTCCCACCAACGTCGTTGAAAACGGCAAACCGATAGGTTTAATCGAAAAGGGCGACAGCATAATTTTCTTCAACTTCCGCCCCGACCGCGCGCGTGAAATCACTCGTGCCATGACCGTTGAAGATTTTGACGGTTTTGAGAGAAAAACGGGCTATCTTGCTCCCGTCTACGTAGGCTTCACTAAATACGACGCGACTTTCACGAATGCTAAAATCGCGTTTAAAAAAATCGCGCTTAACAATACGCTCGGCAAGTTTTTGGCAGATAAGGGCTACACTCAGCTCCGCATTGCCGAAACCGAAAAATACGCGCACGTAACTTTCTTCTTTAACGGCGGCGTAGAAGAGCCCGAAAAGAACGAATTCCGCGACTTGATTCCTTCGCCGAAGGTGGCAACTTACGACTTACAGCCCGAAATGAGCGCGTATCTCGTGACCGACAAGGTTTTGGAAGAAATTGCGGCGGATAAGTTCGACGTTATCATTTTAAACTTCGCAAACTGCGATATGGTCGGGCATACGGGCGTATTAGAGGCGGCTGAAAAGGCCGTTAAAACGGTTGAAGAGTGCGTTGGCAAAATAACCGACGCGGTGCTTAAAAAGGGCGGCAGTCTGCTCATTACCGCAGACCACGGCAACGCAGACAGAATGTTTGAGGACGAAGCGGGGCTTAAACCCTTCACGGCGCACACCACTAACCCCGTTCCATTTATTCTCGTTTCCGATAAATATAAGGGCGCGACGCTCAGAAGCGGCGGCGTTCTTGCCGATATCGCTCCCACGCTTTTAGAAGTTTTGGGTGAAAAAGCGCCTGTAGAAATGACGGGTAAAAGCCTTATTGAAAAATAAGGTTAAAAACGCTTGTAAAACGGAAATAAAAGTGTTATAATGATAGCCGTGGTTAAAGCGTAAGGGGTATTTTGCCCGTTTTTGTACGCTTACCCGTTAAATTGTAATAAAATTAAGGTGAGATTATATGTTATTTGGTTTGATGATGACGCACACCGCGTATATGGCAATAAGCATCGTGTGCTTGGTTCTTTCTTTAATAGCGTCCGTTTTCGTAATTATCGTGGTTATTATGCAGCCCAGCAACAGCGAAGGCATCAGCGCGATAAGCGGGCATAGCGAAACGTTTTACGGCAAAAACAAATCGAAGACCTTGGAAAGCAAGATGCGTAAGCTTACGGTTATTGCTATCGCGGTTTTAATGGTTTGTATGATTGCGTTCTACATCGTATCGCTTATCCCTATAAAATAACAAACAAAAACGGCTCGCTTTATGGTGAAGCCGTTTTTTTATGCTTTTCGTTCGGCGCGGGGCAGTTGTTAAGACTGCAAAATTAACGTAGGGCGGGGGCTTGCTCCCGCCGCTAAAATGCGAATAATTGTTATATTGAACCCGCCAATTCCCCCGAACGAAACTAAAAGGCGGTTTTTAACAAGTGGGGCAAGATAGTCGGGCGTATCGCAAAAAGCAATCGAAGATTGCCGCTAACCACTTTTGTCATATTGAGCGTTAGCGAAATATCTCGTGGAAACGAAAACGGAAGTTGAATAAGGGCGGGTTTACAAAAAGCAATCGAAGATTGCCACTAAATAAAAATTATGATTTTAAAAGATATATTGATTGAAAAATTTAATAGCGGAGAGTTCGAGTATAAAGG
>CAKQMM010000002.1 GCA_934254755.1 uncultured Clostridia bacterium | reverse complement strand
TGTACTTTAATTTATTATACGTCCCCAAACTATTCGCTTGAAAACGTACCTTACTATGCAGTTGTCAATCTACGGAACTTGCCGACAGGCAAGCGCTGCTTCATCAGACAGCCTATGTATGATATCATTTTAAATATTATAAGTCAAGCAATTTTTTAGACTTTTTTGAATTTTTTTAAATTTTTTTTGTCCGCATAAAATCGCTTTAATTCCGCCGCCCGATAAGCCTAGGGCGGTTTAAAACGCGGCAAACCGCAAGCGAATATCTAAAATCGCATTTATAATATATATAGAAAACGGAGCGGCAAAATTTTTACCGCTCCGCAACATTCAACCCAGCAGCCTATCGAACTGAACTTAGCCGTTAAGTTTTGCAGAAAACGCCTCTTCGAGCTTAGATAAAGATTTTTCGGCAAGTTCGCGGCTGTTGCCTTTAACCGAATAATAAATTTTAAGCTTCGGCTCGGTGCCGCTGGGGCGCAAGCATATAAACCCGCCCACTTCGAGTTCGTAATAAATGCAGTTTACGCCTTTTATGTCGAGCTCTTCGGTCTTGCCGTCAACGTAAGTTTTAACGCCGTTTAAATAATCGCGCGTGGCGACGACGTTGTAGATGTCGAGTTTTTCGATTTTTTCGCCGCGCATTTTTTCAACGACTTTGTTCATATCTGCCATCGCCGACAAGCCGCTGTACTTAATGGAAACGGTTTTGTCGATAACGTAGCCGTACTTTTCGTAAAGATTTTTAAGCACCGAGTAAACGGTTATGCCGTTATATTCGTAATAACAGACCATTTCGGCAAAAAGCATGCCCGCAACGACCGCGTCTTTATCGCGCGCGTGGGTACCGCGCAAATACCCGCAACTTTCTTCAAACCCGAAAAGGAAGGTTTTAGACCCGTCGCGCTCGTACTGCTTGATTTTTTCGCCTATAAACTTAAAGCCGACGGGCGTTTCGACAAGCGAAACGTGATAATCGTCAACGATAGGTTTAACCATACCCGTTGAAACGAAGCTTTTTACGACCACGCCGTTTGCGGGGAGCTTATTTTCTTCTTTAAGCCTTCTTAATATGTAATCGGTGAGCAAAACGCCGACCTGATTGCCGCTTAAATTGATAAATTCGCCTTCGTCGTTACGAATGGCGACGCCGAGCCTGTCGCTGTCGGGGTCGGTGCCGAAGACGACGTCCGCCTTGATTCTGTCGGCAAGCTTTATGCCGAGTGTCATAGCTTCCTTGTTTTCGGGGTTGGGTACTTCAACGGTAGAAAACGCCGGGTCTGGTTTAACCTGCTCTTCGACGACCGAATAGTTAATACCGAGTTTTTTAAGGAGAGCGGTCATGGGTCTATATCCCGTGCCGTGAAGCGGCGTGTAAACTATTTTGAGTTTTTTGCCGTATTTTTTAACCGCCTTTTTGGAAAGCGAGAGTTTGCAAAGGGTTTTGACGTAAAGTTTATCGAAGCTTTTTCCGATAAGCGTCATATCCCCGACCGCCTTGCCCGTGGGAACGACAACGCTTTCGACCGAGAACCAATCTTTAACCGCCTTGATGTATTCGACCACCTTAGCCGTCGCTTCGGGAGACATCTGCGCGCCGTCGTCACCGTAAACTTTGTATCCGTTATATTCTTTGGGGTTGTGGCTTGCGGTAATCATAACGCCCGCGACGGTCGAAAAAGTTCTGACCGCGAACGAAAGCATCGGAACGGGGCTTGCTTCTTTAAAGAGATAAACCTTAATGTTGTTTTTAATCAAAACGCCCGCCGTTTCGCGCGCGAAAAGTTCACTGAATTTGCGCGTGTCGTAAGAAATGGCGACGCCTTTACGCATCGCAACCCCGCCGAGCGATTTTATGTATTCCGCTAAACCCTGCGTCGCGCGGCGCACGGAATAAACGTTCATCATATTAGTGCCGTAGCCGATAAGCCCGCGCATGCCCGCGGTGCCGAACTCGAGTTCCGCGCCGAAGCGATATTCAATCTCTTTTTCATCTCCGCTTATAGCGTTTAATTCCGAAAAAGCGTCCTTATTAAGTTTAGGGTTAGATAACCAATTCTCATATACGATTTTATAATCCATAACTACCTCGTTTAAAAAACGGCGGAAATTTGCCCGCTCGTTTTAAGCGTATAAAATTGTACTACTATTTATTCGTTTTGTCAAAACAATTTAAAGGTTCAAGCCCGCAAGCGGCGAAATGGCTAAAAGAGTTTGACAAAAACGCCCGTTCTATATATAATAACCCGTGGAAAACGAGGGGGCAAAGCCTCGCTTAATGAGGGTATAAAATGCACTATATAGGTTTAGATATAGGCGGAACCAAATGCGCCGCCACGTTAGGCACTCTTGACGGCGAACCCGTCGTTATAGATAAAAATTATTTTTTGACGGCGAACAAAACCCCCGCCGAAGTTTTGGAAATTTTTTCGGCTTTTATAAAAAAGCACGCCGATAATAAAAAAATAGGCGGCATAGGGATAAGTTGCGGCGGCCCGCTTGACTCTAAGCGCGGCGTGATTATGCGCCCGCCGTCTCTCCCCTTATGGGATAATGTCGAAATAGTTAAATATTTTAAAGAAAAGTTCAATATCCCCGCGTTTTTACAAAACGACGCGAACGCCTGCGCGGTTGCCGAATGGAAGTTCGGCGCGGGCAAAAACTCCGATAATATGGTGTTTTTAACCTTCGGCACGGGCTTTGGCGCGGGACTTATTTTAAACGGAAAACTGTACGCCGGCGTAAACGACAACGCGGGCGAGATAGGTCACGTCCGCCTGACGAAAACGGGACCCGTCGGCTACAATAAGCAAGGCTCTTGCGAGGGGTATTGCAGCGGCAGCGGGATAAGAAGGCTTGCGTTTATAACGGCAAAAAAGCCTTCGCTTAAAGCGTCTTACGCCGAATATTTAAAAGCGGTCGGCGGCGAAGATAACGTTTCGGCAAAAACGCTTGCCGAAGAAGCGAGAAAGGGAAACAAATTCGCCCTTTCCGTCTACAAAAAAAGCGGCGAAATGCTCGGCCGCACGCTGTCGATAATAGCGGACTTTATAAACCCCGAAAAGATAATTATCGGCGGGGTGTTTATGCGCTCTTACGACCTACTTTTACCCGAATGTAAAAAAGTTATGGAAAGGGAATGTTTGCCGTTTACTTTAAGCGCGCTTGAAATTCTGCCCGCGGGTTTAGGCGAAAAGATAGGCGACTTTGCCGCCTTATCGGTCGCGAAAGGAGATTTTTAATGAAAAATTCGACTTTGAATATTTTTGAAGAGTTGTTTATACGCTACCCCGCCCTATCCGTTTGCCGCGGCGAAATTTTAAAGGCTTACGAAATTATCGAATCGGTTTACGCGGCGGGCGGCAAACTTCTGGTTTGCGGCAACGGCGGCAGCGGCGCGGACAGCGAACACATCGTCGGCGAACTTATGAAGAAGTTCAAAAAGCCCCGCAAAATAAAAAAGGACGTTAAAACCGCTCTTTTATCGTACGGCAAGGAAGGCGAAAAGCTTGCGGAAGTTTTAGAGGGCACGCTAAGGGCTATAACCTTAACTTCGAACATTGCTCTTTCGACGGCGTTTGCTAACGATAAAGAGCCGTCTGCCGTTTTTGCACAGCAAGTTTACGGGCTTATCGACGATAAAGACGCATTGGTCGCGATATCGACTTCGGGGAATTCCGAAAACTGCGTGCTTGCGGCCGTCACCGCAAAAGCAATGGGCGCAAAAGTAGTATCTTTGACGGGTAAAAACGAAAATAAACTGACGAAACTTTCGGACGCGCAAATCCGCGTGCCCGAAACCGAAACGTTCAAGGTGCAGGAATATCACCTGCCCGTTTACCACGCGCTTTGCGCGATGCTTGAAGAAGAGAATTTTTAGTGCGCACCGCAAAAAACGAACGGCAATAACGATTAAAGCGTCCAGAAAAAGACGATAACTAAAAGGCAAAATATGTTAGAACTTAAAAACTTGTGTTTTTCCGCAGACGACGGCAAAACGAAAAAAGACATTATTAAAAACGTAAGCTTAACGCTTGACGAAAAGCTTATCGCGTTTACGGGCCCCAACGGCAGCGGCAAATCGACGCTTGCCAAACTTATAATGGGTATTTATAAGCCGACGGACGGCAAAATTTACTTTAACGGCGAAGATATAACCGACTTATCTGTCACCGACCGCGCTAATAAAGGGATTGGTTTTGCATTCCAGCAACCCGTCCGCTTTAAAGGGATAACCGTAAAAGACTTAATAAACTTAGCGAGCGGCAAAAAACTTAGCGTAAGCGAAATTTGCAATTATTTATCCGAAGTCGGTCTTTGCGCGCGCGACTACGTGAACCGCGAAATAAACGCGAGTTTATCGGGCGGCGAACTTAAACGCATAGAAATAGCGGTCGCTATGGCGCGCAACTCCGCCCTTACCATATTCGACGAACCCGAAGCGGGCATAGACCTATGGAGCTTCAACAACCTTATAGCGGCGTTCGGGCGGCTGTTTAAAAAAGCGGACGGTAACGTTATAATAATATCTCACCAGGAGCGTATTTTAAGCGTTGCCGACAGAATTATAGTTTTAAAGGACGGCGAAGTTTCCGTCGACGGTAAAAAAGAAGACGTTTTGCCGAAAATTTTGTCCGCCACGGCTTGCGCGGCGTTAAACAAAGGGGAATAAGGAGCGGCTGACATGAATTTAGATTCCATACAAAAAAACCTGCTTAAAACGGTTGCGGATATAGATAAGGTACCCGAAGGCGCGTACAACGTAAGGTTAAACGGCAAACTTGCGGGGCGCAACGTGACCGCTAATATAGATATCGTCACCAAACAGGATAAGCCGGGCATCGATATTATTATCAAGCCGAACACCAAGGGCGAGCGCGTGGACATCCCCGTCATGCTCGAAGCTACGGGGCTTACAGACCTTGTTTATAACGACTTTTACGTCGGCGAAAATGCGGACGTAGTGATAGTTGCGGGGTGCGGAATACACAACACGGGTAACGATTTAGCCCGCCACGACGGTATACACACCTTCCACGTCGGCAAAAACGCCCGCGTTAAATATCTTGAAAAGCATTACGGCGAAGGCGACGGCAACGGCGAAAACGTGCTTAACCCGACGACCGTCGTCGAGATAGACGAAGGCGGATATATGGAAATGGAAACGGCTCAGATAAAGGGCGTCGACAGCACCGTAAGAAAGACTTCGGCGGTTCTTAGCAAAGACGCGAAACTTATTATCCACGAAAGCATTTTAACCCACGGAAAGCAAACCGCCGTAACCGATTTTTACGCCGACTTAAAGGGTGAAAATTCGGGCGCGCATATCGTTTCGCGCTCGGTTGCGAAAGATAAGTCGCACCAAAAATACATCTCGCTTATAGACGGCAACAATAAGTGCAGCGGGCACACCGAGTGCGACGCGATTATTATGGACGAAGGAACGGTTGCCGCCGAACCTAAACTTAACGCGAACAACATCGAAGCAAGTTTAATTCACGAAGCGGCTATCGGCAAAATAGCGGGCGAACAACTTATTAAACTTATGACTTTGGGGCTTACCGAAAAGCAAGCCGAAGAAGAGATAGTAAGCGGATTTTTAAAATAAAACCATATAATAGCCGAGCGAAAATCGACCCCCGCTCGGCTAAGTTTATAGAAAAGTATGAAAAAAACGGAAGTTAAAGATATTATAAAAAGATATGCGTTTATGGTGCTCGCCTCACTATCCTACTCGCTTAGTTTAAGCGTGTTTTTGGTGCCGAATAAAATCGTCGGCGGCGGCGTAAGCGGAGCCGCTTCGCTCATCAACATTTTAACGGGACTACCTACGGGCGTTTTTATAATCGCGCTTAATATACCTATTCTTATCGGCGGATATAAAATAATGGGCGCACGGTTCACCTTGCGCTGCTTGATAACGACGGCGACTTTGGGCGGCATAACCACCCTCACTTCGTATCTATACAGGCTGATAGGCGTAACCGTCACGACGAATAAAATTCTGGCGGCGGTTTACGGCGGCATACTTCAAGGCGTGGGGATAGGCTTGTTTATTAAGTACGAAATGTCTTCGGGCGGAACGGAACTTTTGGGGCGGATAACCCATAAACTCGTACCCGTCGGAACCATTGCGGCGCACGCCGCCGTGTTCGACGGACTTATAGTTCTGGCGGGCGCGATAGGGATGAAAGACTTTGAGAACGTTTTGTACGCGCTTATATTAGTCTTTGTCTGCGCAAAAGTCAGCGACATTATAGTTATGGGCTTCACAAAAGCCAAACTTTGCTACGTTATAACCGAAAAACACGAAGAAATATCCGACTTTTTGCTGTCGCACAGCCCGCGCGGAATAACCCTTATAAACGGCGAAGGTTTGTACTCTAAAAGACCGAAAGGGGTGCTTTTAACCTGCGTTAAAAACAACCAGATAGAACAAATTAAGCAAGCGGTCAAAACGCTTGACGAAAACGCCTTCGTCATCGTGTGCGACGCGCACGAAGTTTACGGCAAAGGCTTCCACCAGTTTTAAAATAATAAATGCCACACCATTAGCGACAATAAGTACCCGCTTTCAAAGGCAATAAATAAGCCCCCTTTCCCTATACGTGTAGCGAAAGGGGGCTTTGTTTAAATTTTAAGTATATCGTCAATTTTTCCTAAAATAAAACGTTGCTTTCCCCTTGCCCACTCTTTCGATAACGCCTTTATCAATCAAAGTTTTCAGCGAATTTTCAACAGACGTTTTACCGACGGACGGCACAAGTTCCATTATATCGCTCTTCGTAAACTTACCGATTGTATTGTTTACCGCATTCCGAACCAAATCGATTGCAGAATTTTTACCTTCCACTAAAATTACTCTTTCTTCAAAATCTCTGTAAGCCGCCAAAATCGTTCCGAGCATATATTTTAAGAAAGGGGTAATATCGTTTTCTTCACTATTCCAGTTTATATCGCTTTTTTTTAAAGCTTCGTAATAACTCGCTTTTGTTTTCTCGATTTTGCTTTCCAAACTCACGTATTTACCCACAATGTAACCCGCACGATACAAAAGCAACGTCGTCAGCAACCTTGACATTCTTCCGTTGCCGTCATTGAACGGATGGATACACAAAAAATCAATAATAAACGCCGAGATTAAAATAAGCGGATCTATCTCGCAAGAATCTGTTTCGCGGTTAAAACTTTCGCATATAGCGTCTATTGCCATAGGCGTTTCAAACGGGTCAAGCGGCATAAAACGCACGATTTGCTCGCCGCTATCCTTAACCTCCGCAATATAGTTTTGCGTATTTTTAAATCTGCCGCCGATATCCCTTTGAGAATAACGATACAAAACCTGATGCAACTGCAAAATATATGAAGATTTTATCGGAATATATTCGTAACTTTCGTGAATTAAAGCCAGCGCGTCGCGATACCCCGAAATTTCTTCTTCATCTCTCGTCCTCGGCGCAGTTTTTTGGTCGCATAACTGCTTAATGCGGGTGGCAGTGGTTACGATACCTTCTATTTTATTGGATGCTTCGGTGCTTTGTATTTTTGCTATATCCACGAGTTTTTCAAGAGTTGCGGGCTTTTGTTTTAAAAATAACGTTTGCTTCCCTTTATATTCGTGTATTTTGGCAACCAGACCTAATATCTCACTATCCCACTTGATATCCTTTAATTTTTTGTAATCAAAACTTCTCATACGCCTAACCCCCAACGATTAGCACAATTATACCCATAAATTGGGCGATTGTCAATAGGTTTGGGCAATAATACACCTAAATTTAGTTAAATTTGGGCGAATAATGTAGAATTTGAGCGAATATCGATTGCGCTGATTTTAATTTTTGTAAAACTTACGTAAGCAAACTCGCAAACAAAACTTATGAACACCCTTTTTAAACGCAATAACCGCCACGCCCTTAAAAACAATAAATACCCTTTTAAATAAAAAACCGCCCTTTTACAAAGCATTTTGCAAAAGGGCATTATATAAATAAATTTTTATTTAGCAGATTTTATTTTTTCGATTACAAAAATAGCGAGCCAGGCGGCAAAAGCGTATGCTAAAACGTAAATTATATTCGGGTAAATCGCGGCCGCGCCGTCAATTAAAATTTTGCTTGCTATCTCTACGCTGTGCTTAAAGGGGAGCGCGTTCGCAATCTTTTCCATCGCGCCGCTTAAAATTTCGACGGGCATAAATATTCCGCCTAAAATCGATGTAACCGAAACGATTATCGAGCATATGGGTCCGGTCTTTTTCTCGTCGGAGCAAAGTTCGCCTATTAAAACGCCGAGCGAGACGTACAAAAACGCCGACGGAATAAGATACAAAAACGTGAGCAAAATTTTCGCGTTAAACGGGTACTTTAAAATAACCGCCACGATAAAAAACAAAACCGTTGGCAAAAACGCGATCGGCATCGCCGCAAAGACGAAACTCATTAAATAAGTGACTCTTCCGACGGGCGAAATTTTTATACGTTTAATAAACGACGTGTTTTTGTCGCCCGCTATCTGCATTGCGGTGAACATCATCGTAAAGGTGAAGCCGAAAACGCAAATCGCGGGGGCGTAGGTATCTATTTTGAAAATCGCCGCTCCGCCGCCGTCCAAGTTCCCGACGGTTATATTCATAAATATCAGCATTACAAGGGGGAACGCCGCGCAAAAAATCAAACTTAACGGGTCGCGGACTATCTCTAAAAAATTGCGCTTAATAAGCGCGGATAAACTTTTCATACGTCCTCCTCGGTGAGCGACAAAAAGGCTTCTTCAAGCGAGTTTTTGCCCGTTTGTTCCGTTATTTCTTTAACGGTGCCGACGGCTTTGATTTTGCCCTTGGTCATTATCCCCACGCGGTCGCTTAAATGCTCAACTTCGTCGAGATAGTGGGTGGTTAAAACAACGGTCATTTCCTTTTTTAATTCCTCGATAACGCCCCACAAAACGGCGCGCGCCTTGACGTCAAGCCCCAAAGTCGGCTCGTCTAAAAACAGAATTTGCGGCTCGCTTATTATCGCAAGCGCAATCGAAAGCCTTCTTTGCTGACCGCCGCTTAACTTCCTTGCCTGAACGCCCGCCTTTTCTAAAAGCCCGAATTTTTTAATCGCGGCGGCGACTTTTTCCGCCTTGTTTTCAACGCCGTATAGGTCGGCTACGAGCTCTAAATTTTCTTTAACGGTAAGTTTTTTGCAAACCGCGTTTTCCTGCGGGGAAACGTTTATTATTTTGCGGACTTTTTCGGGGTCTTTATCTAAGTTTACGCCGTTTATATAAACTTCGCCCCCGTCTTTTTTGATAACGGTGGATAGGACGTTTATAAGCGTCGTTTTGCCTGCCCCGTTTAACCCGAGCAAACTGAAACACTCGTTATCGCGGATAGTAAGCGTAAGCCCGTTCAGCGCGGTAACGTTTTTAAACTTTTTATATACGTTTTTGATTTCAATCATTTTTATCGCCCCCGGGTGTTTTGCCGTTCAGCGCGAAAATGGCGTGAGCAAACTCGGCGTAATCGTCCATTTTTGCAATCGCTATCCCCCGCTCGATGTCGCCGAACAGTATCAAATCGTCGCCTTCGTTTATGTTAAAAACTTCGCGCGCTTCTTTGGGGATAACTATCTGCCCTTTTTGGTTGACTTTTGCAGTCCACATATATTTGCCGCTCTTTTTCATAACTCTCCTATTTTTATTATTTTTCTTACTTTTATTACAGTATATTCTTTTACGGTCGTTAAAGTCAAGCGTTTTTAGCGATTAGCGGATAGAGAGCGTAACCCCCGAATAAAACTTTAAATTACCCGTGTAAAAAATAAAATTACCCCTGTTGAAATTATCGACAAACGACTATATAATAGTTTAAAAGGAAGTTTATTTGAACTGATTTTTAAAGGAGAACCGTTTTTATGTTATATAAAAAAAGCAAAGAAATTTTTAACGAAGAATTATTCAAAAATCCGACGAGCGAATATCGCGCCGCCCCTTTTTGGGCGTGGAACGACAAACTTGAAAAGGACGAACTTTTGCGCCAGATAGAAGTTTTCAAAAAAATGGGGCTCGGCGGCTTCCACATGCACGTTAGAAGCGGGCTTCAGACCCCGTATTTGGGCGAAGAGTTTATGGAGCTTATTTCGTCTTGCGTAAGCAAAGCAAAATCGGAAAACATGCTCGCTTACTTATACGACGAAGACCGCTGGGCTTCGGGTGCGGCGGGCGGATTCGTGACCGAAAACCCGCTGTTCCGCGCAAAACACGTTGAGTTTACGACCGTTTGCGACGACGAAGTCGAAAAACGGAAAGCGTATTCGGGCTACGCACATAACTCTTACATCGGCGCGCCCGAAAATTACGTAACCGACGAAACGGGTTTTAAGCGAGGTAAAAAATACCTGCTTGCAGTTTACGACGTGACGCTCGATAAAGACGGATATTTAAAGACATACAAAAAAATCGCGCCCGCCTCTACCGCAAGCGGCAAAAAGTGGTATGCCTACGTTTCGATAGATAAAGACAGCGGCTGGTTCAACGGTTACGGGTATATCGACGTTATGAACAAGGCGGCGTGCGAAAAGTTCGTTGACGTTACGTATAACGCATATCTCAACAAAGTGGGGAGCGAATTCGGCAAAACCATTCCGTCAATCTTCACCGACGAACCTCATTTCGAGGGTTTTAACCCGCTTGCTTATTCAAAAATTTCAAAATCCGCACAATGCGCCTGGACGACCGACTTACCTTCCACTTTTTATAATGAAAACGGCTACGATATAGTCGAAAAACTGCCCGAAGTTTTCTTTAAACAAAAAAACGCGCCTTGCACCGTTTTATATAAAATGTTAAACCATTTGACCGTTCGCTTCCGCGATGGGTTTATTAAAACCTGCGGCGACTGGTGCAAAGCGCATGACTTAAACTTTACGGGTCATCTTTTGCTTGAAGACTCTCTTAAAAATCAAACCGCATACGTCGGCGAAACGATGCGGCTTTACCCGGAATTCGGCATACCGGGGATAGATATGCTATGTAACGCCGTTGAACTTACCACCGCAAAACAAACGCAAAGCATAGTCCGCCAGTATAAAAAAGAAGGCATGACGAGCGAACTTTACGGCGTTACGGGGTGGGACTTTGACTTCCGCGGGCATAAATTCCAGGGCGACTGGCAAGCGGCTCTCGGGGTGACTCTTCGCGTGCCGCATTTAAGCTGGTACAGCATGCGCGGCTCCGCAAAGCGCGACTACCCCGCTTCGATATCCTATCAGTCGGCGTGGTACGACGAGTATAAATTCGTCGAAGACCACTTCGCCCGCTTAAACGTTTGCTTAACGCGAGGAAAACCGCTCGTGAACGTGGGCGTTATCTTCCCGATTGAAAGCGAATGGATAAATTATTCGGCAAAAGACTTATCGGTTAAAGCCGCAAACGAAGTTGAAAACAACTTCCAGAACTTAACCCGCTGGCTTTTAAACGGAATGATAGACTTTGATTTTATAAGCGAAGGCTTACTTGCGGAAACGCCTGCAATAGTAGAGGACAAAAAGTTTAAAGTCGGCGATATGGCGTATAAAACCGTAGTCGTACCCGCGCTTAAAACTATCAGAAAAACGACTCTCGACGCGCTTACGGCGTTTGCCGAAAACGGCGGGCATATCCTCCTTGCGGGCGCGGCGCCCGCGCTCGTTGACGGCGTTAAAAACGCGGAAGCCGAAAAATTCTTAAAAAAATACGCCGAAAAATGCGAATTCACCGAACTATCTATATTAGACGCGCTCGAACGCGACCGCTACGTTTCGCTTAAATACGCAAGCGGCAACAATGCGGGCGCAAATGCGGAAGAATATCTTCACCAATTGCGTAGCGACGGCGAAGATAAGTGGCTGTTTATCGCAAGGTTCGTCGAAAAAAACCGCTACGACTTTTCGTCCTGTTTGCCGGACGACTTGTATATTACTTTAAACGAAAAAGTTTACCCCGTCGTTTACGACACGATAAGCGGCGAATTAAAAACGCCCGAATATAAATTCGAGCACGATAAAACGATTATCCGCGCCGCTCTTTACGGGCAGGACTCGCTCTTATTAAAACTTACAAAAAACAAGCCCGCTAAGCATAAAGCGTATGACGATTTTATTGAATTTAACGACAAAACGCCAGATAAAACCGTTGATTTTAAAGAAGCGGTAAATTTTGCGCTCGCGGAAGAAAACGTGCTCGTTTTAGATATTGCAAAGTGGTCTATGGACGGCAAAATTTATAACGCCGAAGAAGAAATTTTAAAGATAGACGAAAAATTACGCAAAATAAAAGGCTACCCCTACGCCGACGGGTGCGACGTTCAGCCCTGGCGCATAAAAGAAACGGGCGAAAAGGAATACGTTTACTTAAAATATAGTTTTGTATCGGATATCGCGCTACCCGTAACTTTGGCGACCGAAGGCGCAGACGAAATTATTTTCAACGGCAAAAGCGTGCCTGTCGTATACGACGGATATTACGTAGATAAACACATTTTTAAAGTGCGTTTGGGCGAGCTTAAAAAAGGCGAAAACGAACTCATAATAAAAGCGCCTTTTTCAAAGCGCACAAGCTTAGAAAACAACTTTATTTTGGGTGACTTCGGGGTCTTCGCTACGGGCGCGACGGCAAAAATCGTTAAAAAGCCCGAAAAAATAACTTTTGGCAGCGTAATAAACCAAGGGCTTCCGTTCTACGGCTCGAAACTAACGTATAAAACGCAAATTAAGTTAAACAAAAAAAGCGACGTTATAATAAATTCCACACTTTACCGCGGCGCGCTTATTTCCGTCAGCGTTGACGATAAAGATGCGGGCAAAATAGTTTACGCGCCTTATAAGCTTTTACTTAAAGATTTGCCGCGCGGCGCGCACACCGTCAAGTTTACCCTCGATATAACCCGCGTGAACACTTTTAACGCCCTGCACAACTGCTCGAAGCACAGTTGGGTAGGCCCTGACTACTGGTACGCTACGGGCAGCAACTTTGCCTACGAATATCAGCTTAAAGATAACGGCATTTTAAAATCGCCCGTTATAGAAGTTTACGAAAAATAAGCGGATAACGGCGTAACGGCTAAAGCTCAAAAAGCGGAAGGTTCGCCTTTCGCTTTTAACGCTTTTTAAGCGGAGTTTCAGCGGTGTGGATAACGCTCGCCGCGTGTATCTTGGGGGCGGCTTTGGTGACCGCGCTTTGAAGATTTAACCTTTTCGGCTATCTTTTTTACAAGTCGGCAAGAAAAATATATGGCGAATAAAACTAAAACCGTGCAAGTGAACATACTTGCATTTTAGCAGTAAATAGTGACAGCATTTGTCAAAACCAACACAAAATATTAAAACTACCGCATAAAAAATAAATTTACCCATATTGACTTTGCGCCTGCGCGGACTTAAAATAGTTGTGATACGAAATTAACAAGTTAAGGAGAAGTTATGTTAGAACACATTTTCCCCGTGAAAGTTATTAAAACGGAAGGGAACGTTAAAAACGCGGCAAGCCTTTTAAAGAAAAAGGATTTGCTCGTCGGCTTTTTTGAAAAAAATCAGGCGATAGTGAGCGGCGAAGCCGCCATAATGCTTGACTTCGGCAAAGAATATTGCGGCGCCGTACGCATAATAACGACGGCGGGCGAGGGCGCGTGCAAAAATAAAAGCGTGCGCATCCGCCTTGGCGAGTCGGTTTCGGAAACGATGTCGGCCCCGCTTGATTACAGCGACGATATGATTGAAAATACAACCGCGACGAACGACCACGCCGTCCGCGATTTTAAAACCTATCTGCCGCTTATGAGCGATATGACCTTTAACCGATCGGGGTTCAGGTTTTTGCGCATTGACTTCCCCGCCGGCTCTAAATTTTACGTTAAAGCGATAGTTATCGAGGCGGAAACCTTCGTTAAAAAACAAGTTTACGCTTACGCGGGCTCAGACGAGCGCGTGCGCGATATATTCGAAACGGCAAAACGCACCGTTACTTTATGCGTGCAAAACAATTACGTTTGGGACGGAATTAAGCGCGACAGGCTTGTGTGGATGGGCGATATGCACCCCGAAATGCTCGCATTAACCACCCTTTACGGCAGCGTCAAACAGTTTGAAAACAGCCTTGACTACCATAAACGCGCCACCCCGAAAAACGGCTGGATAAACACTATGCCGACCTACTCCGTGTGGTATCTTGCTATTCTTAGCGACTACTATGAGGCGACCAAAAACGCAAGGTTTATTAAAAAACACCTTTTATACTCGCATAAAGTCGTAGCGCAGTGTTTAAATTGCGTGGACGAAAACGGCGAAATGCACTACCCCGATTATTTTTTAGACTGGCCGACCCGCGCTTTTGACGACAGAATCGACGGGTGCCGCGCGCTCAATATTTACGCCTTTAAAAAACTTAAAAAATTGTACGAATATTTCGGCGAAGATTGTAGCGACGTTGACGAAATGCTTGCCCGCTTAAACAAAATTCCGATGAAAGAAAACCTAAAATTTAAGCAAGTCGTCGCGATGAAATACTTGGCGACGGGCAAAATTACCGATAGCGAAAAAGCATTTTTGGTTAAAGGCGGCGCGAAAGGGCTTTCGACCTTTATGTCTTACTATATATTAAAAGCGATTGCCGACACGAACGGAAAGCAAGCCGCAATAGATATAATGAAGGAATATTACGGCAAAATGTTGGACCTTGGCGCAACCACCTTTTTTGAAGACTTTAACGTTGACTGGGCAATAGAGGCGGGGCGCATAGACGAACTGCCCGACCCCGAAAAAGTCGATTTCCATAAGACTTACGGCGAAT
Organism: uncultured Clostridia bacterium; assembly: GCA_934254755.1. Lineage (GTDB taxonomy): Bacteria > Bacillota > Clostridia > Christensenellales > Borkfalkiaceae > HGM11412. The sequence goes on along the minus strand of CAKQMM010000002.1, from coordinate 5,805 downwards.
ATTGCTATAAAGGCTACCGCCACAGTTTTTGCCACGGCTGGTCTTCGGGCGTAATTAAATTCATAAAAGAATATTGCGAATAAAACATATATCGTTTGCGCTTAAACCGCCCCGCTACCATAGGGGGCGGTTTTTATTTATAACCGTTGCCCTTAATGAAACAAGGCGGGCGATTGATAATCGCCCCTACGGGTTACTATCCACCACCCGCTATCCGCTAACCACTAATAAAATATTTACTTTTTAAACTTTTTAATTTGTTTATTCGCCGTATAATCTTCTCCGTTTTGCTACAATAAAGCGGAAAGCCGAGAGGAAACAGACCACGCTCGGCTAAAAAGGAGAAACCATGCAATTCCCCGTAGCACCGATTAAAAATTTAAAAATTTTCGCAACCGATAAATTCGGCAAAAATTACCCGCTCGAACTTACCTATCACAGCGACCGTATCGTCGCCCGCTTTAAAAAAGAAGATATGCGCGCCGATAACGCTTACTATCTTTTAAAAGATTTTACCCGCACAAAGTCGGGCGAAAGCGGCTATTATATTCTGCCCCGCACCACTAATATGCGCGGCGAAATTCAAACTTTTTTTAAATCGAGAAGCGACTGCGAGTATTACTATACCGCCCCTCTCACCGATAAAACGCGGGAAGATAAAAAATACAAAAACTACATAAACACCCGCCCCGTTTTTTCGTCTTTTATAGTTAAAAACGAAAAAATAAACGCGTATATCCGCGTTCCGCGCGACTATAACTACGGGTTTTATATCGCCGTTAAAAATAACGAATACGTCATATCTCCTTACCTTGATTTTTCCGACACCGACGTTTCAGCACCATATAAAGATCTGGAAATAGAAATTTACTTTTTCGATAAATCGGCAGGTTACGCGGACATGGCGAACTTAGAGCGCGAAATTAAAATATCGCGCGAAAAGGTTTTAACCGTTAAAGAAAAGTGCGCGAAATATCCCGCCGTCGAATACGCGCGAAAGTTCCCCCTTATCCGCATACGCATGGGGTGGAAGCCAAGCCCTTCGCCCGTTTTACACCAGACGGTTGAAACGGAACCCGAAATGTTCGTCGCCTGCACCTTTAAGCGGGTGCGCGATATAATCGACGAACTTAAAAAGCAAGGCGTTGCGGGCGCGGAACTTCAACTCGTCGGCTGGAACGTTTCGGGGCACGACGGAAGGTTCCCCGACCTTCTCCCCGCGGACGAGCGTTTAGGCGGCACCGAAGAACTCAAAAAAACCATTGCTTACGCAAAACAAAACGGATATACGATTTCTCTTCACACCAACAATATCGACAGTTACGAGATAGCTAAAAGTTTTTCCTGGAAAAACGTCGTAGTAGATAAATATAAAAATTACCTGCAAATCGGGCATTACAGCGGCGGGCTTGCTTACCACGTCTGCCCCGAAAAACAGCTTGAAAACGCCAAAAAATTACTGCCCGCAATCGCTGAATTAAAGCCGAACGGCGTGCATTTTATAGACGTCGTTTCCATCGTTCCGCCCGACCCCTGTTATAGCGAAACTCACCCGTCCGATAACGTTACGGGCATTAAAAACCTGCAAGAACTAATAGAATACGCGTGCGAACTTTTCGGCGGGTTTTCAAGCGAAGGTTGCTTTGATTTTGCCCTTAAAAATTTGTGCTACGCGCTCTACACCTCGTTCGGCAACGGGTTTTATTGCGACCCCATACCGTTCCAGGACAGAGTTTTACCCTTTTACGAGATGATAATTCACGGCTTAGTTTTATATAACCCTCTAAGCCCCACTATAAATTACGTTATTAAAACCCCCGCCGATAAACTCGATTTTATCATGCGCGGCGGCAAACCGTCAATGTACTATTACTCTAAATTCAGAACGGGCGGCGAAACCAACTGGATGGGTAACGACGATTTAACTTGCGAAAACGCCGAAGATTTAACCCTTTCCGTCAAAAATATAAAGTCCGCGCTCGACGAATACGCGCCGCTTGCCGATAACCAATTTTATTTTATGACGAACTATCAGTTTATAACCGAAACGCTTCATAAGGTAACTTTCGGTAACGGAGTTGAGATTATCGGCAACTATTCCGCTGCCCCCGCTTTATACGACGGCAAAACGATAGAGCCGTTTAAATATATCGTCCTTAAAAAGTAAAGTTTTGACGCTAAACCTTACAAAAAAACTTGCCCGCCGCAAATTGCGGTAGGCAAGTTTTTTAATTTGCAGTTTTAAAGTTAAGCGTTGAATTTTTAAAATTCGTTTGCCCAAGTAATCACGGCGGTGCAATCTTTCCTCCAGTTACTGTCCCAACCGCTCGGTTTAGATTTTGCGGCGCACCTGATCTCAGTCAGGTTACTACAGTTATTGAATACGGTGCTTCCCATAGACGTAACGCTTGCGGGTATAAACAACGTATTTAATCCGCTACTGGTGAACGCACCCTGTCCGATACTTGTCAACGAGTTCGGTAAAGAAATATATTCTAATTGACGGCAACCGTTGAATGCGCCGTTGCCGATACTCGTCACGCCGTTCGGCATCGTCACACTTGTTAAAGACCTGCAGTTACCGAATGTGTAATCTGCGACGCTCGTCACTCCGTCAGGTATTACCACGCTTGTCAAGCCGGTATTAAAAAACGCCTGAACTCCGATATTGGTTACGCCTTCGGGTATTGTTATGCTCGACATACTCGTGCACCCCATAAACGCACAGTCCGCAATTATCTTTGTATTTTCGTTTATTTGGACGTTAGAAGAACCCTTGCTTGCAAGCCATAACACTAAATACTCGTTTTCGGCATTGCCGAGGTAACCCGCGTTGTTCTCATACTTATAGTTTAACGATTCGCATCCGTCAAACGCATAACCGCCGACGCTCGTTATACTGTTCGGCAAAGATATATTTTGCAAACCACTGTTTTTAAACGCAAATCGACCGATAGAGGTTACGCCTTCGGGTATAGTTACGTCTGTTAAATCGCTGCACCCATTGAACGTCGAGCCCGATATGCTCGTAACACCCGCGGGTATAGTTATCTCGGTCAAGCCGCTATCTTGGAATGCTTTTTCGCCGATGCTCGTGACTGCGTCGGGCAAGGTTATGCTCGTAAGCGAACTGCATTTAGCGAACGCGCTGTCGCCGATGCTCGTGATTTTGCTATGCAAAGTCACTTCGGATAAATTCGTGCAACCGTTAAATACGCCGTTTGCAATGCTCGTTACGCCTTCGGGGATAACTATCGAAGTTAAGCCTTCGCAACCCGCAAAAGCTTCTTCGTCGATATTGGTCAACCCGCTCGGCAACTTTACGCTTGTAAACGTGGTGCGGTCAAAGAACGCAAGCCTTCCGATGCTCGTTATTATTACGTCGTTATACCTAGAGGAAAGAATAAGCGAAGTTGCCTTGCCGGTATACTTTGAAATCTCGTAAGTGCCGTCGCCAAGCAACTTGAATTCTAACCCCTGAACGTCGGCGACTTCGGAATCGTCGTCTTTATCGGTATCGCTGCCGGAACCGCTTCCCGAGCCGCCGCCCGTTTCCGTACCCGAGCCGGTACCGCTGCCGGTGCCTGAACCAGTTCCGGAGCCGCTACCCGAACCGTTGCCGTCGGGGGTGGTTACGGTTGAACCGCTACCGCCGTTGTTTTTGTCGCCTGTACCGCTCGTTTCGCCGCAAGCGGTGAGCGCGAACGTAGACGCAACCGCAATACATAAACTAAGTAATACGGTCAGCAATTTCTTTTTCATGTTTGCTATCTCCTTTTGCTTTATTTAATTACTAAAGCATATAAAATTATTTATTATAGGTGTATTGGTGCCGCGGTTCTTTACGAACCGCGGCACCTCGTTTTGATAATAGAAAAAACGAGCCGAAATTTTTTAAAAATTTTTTTTGTCTTTTCGCGACTTATTATACGCTTCTACCCGACCGTAGTCAAATTTTTTGCAACGTGATTTAAAAAAAATCACAACGCCGCCCGCATTACTTCCGCGCAAAAACCTAGCGCGGGGGTTATTCGCGTCGGCGTAAACAACCCTAACACCCCGCCTATAACCCACGCTTATCGTCGATATTAAAAAAAACGACGGGTCTAAGGAACAATACCCCGATAATTTGTTGTTTATATGAAAAAAATGTGTTATACTTATTAAGTATTTTTTTCTAAAATAACTAAAACGGAGATATGCTAATGAAAAAATTTCTTGTTTCCGCGCTTACGATAGCGCTTTCGGCAACCCTTCTTTTTTCCACCACGGCGTGCGGCAAAAAGAACAACTTACACTTAATCAGTTTAAGCGACGAAGTTATGGACAGCTTTATTGCAAGCCATAAAATCGACGGCAAGTACGACGTTTATTCTAAAGTCAAAATAACTCACGACCAGTACAGCTTTATTCCCGAAGACTCGCCCGTCGACACCATCGGCGTCAGCGCGACTTACATCGTGACCAACGATATGCCCGTCGATCAAGCCTATAACATAACCAAAGCAATTTGGGAAAGCAAAGGCAGTATCGGTAACGACGTTGAAAAAATGATGGACGTAACTAAAGCGATCGTCACCATCGGCAACTGTAAAATTCACCCCGGCGCGGCTAAATATTATAGAGAACAAAACTTGGAAATTACGGACGACCAGATTGCGACCGTTACCGCAACCAAAAATATCGACAACGTTATTTTAACCACGGGCGGCACTGCCGGTACTTACTACGCTTTTACCAACGGCTTGCAAGTTCAACTCGGCAAAAAGGTAAGCGGCACTTCTTTCACCGTTCAGTCCTCCGGCGGCTCGGTTGACAACATCAACAAAATCAACAACGAAGCCGCGCATATCGGTATCGTTCAGAACGATACCATGGTCAACGCGTACAACGGCTTAACCGCTAACTTTGCAAGCGGCGCAATCACTTCCTTCTCAGTCATCGGCGAAGTTTATTCGGAAGTCGTTCAGATCGTTTGCAACGACGCGGACGTAAACAGCCTTGCAGACCTTAAAAAGTCTAAAAAAGTCGTTTCTATCGGCGATATCGGTTCGGGCGTAGAACTTAACGCAATCGAGCTTTTCAAAGCCTACGGTTTTGAATTTAAAGAAAACGAAAAGACCGTCGGCGACAAAAAAGTTACTTCTTACTCGTCGCTTGACTTTACCATCACCAACCTTTCCGCAGGCAACTCTGCCGACGCTATGAAAGACGGCGCGTGCGACGTGTTCTTCTTTACTTCGGGCGCACCCACCACGGCTATAACCGAACTTGCCGTCGCGCTTGCGTAAGAATTTATTTTGAACTTAATAGCTGTCTGAGCTTGATTTTAAGCTTAGGCGGCATAATAAATCACAGCCCGCGCTGTGGTTTATTTTTGAAAAGGATAATATGGAAAACACAACAGACATTTTAAAACAAACGGAAGGCGAAACCGCCGCCGTAAACGCTACCGCATCGACCGAAGCCGCCGCGACCGAAACGGAAGCGGTTGAAACGACCGAGACGGTAAACGCCGAAGAACTTCTTAAAAAGTTCGATAAAGACAGCAAAAGCCGTAACTTTAAAGGCACATACAAGCTCGTTGCGAACACCTTATTTTTAGGCTTTGCCGTTTACGTTATAGTTGCGGCGCTTCTTTTAAAACGCGTTACCACCTTCACCAAACTGCCCGTATTTTTAGGGCTTACGATGTTTTTGGGCTTTATAAAATACCCCGCTTGCAATAAAGATTCCGAGCGCGAAAATTATATGCCCTGGTACGATGTTATTCTGGCGATTTTATCGCTCGCAAGTTGCTTATAC
>CAKQMM010000001.1 GCA_934254755.1 uncultured Clostridia bacterium | reverse complement strand
GCGAACTTGCCCTTATATTAGACGGCACGGGAGTTCACCCCGTGGGTAGCAGGCAAATAGTCAATAACGCGGGGCTTTCGTACGTAACGGCGCAACTTAAAGGATTCTTCGATAACGGCGTTGAAAACATTTGCGGCCCATTAGCTATCGACGCGAAGAACGCGCGCATAGACTTCGACGTAACTCTATCCGAAACGGGCGTTGAAGAAACCGTCAAGGGCGGTACGATTACCACAGACGGCGGCGAATATACGCTCACCTTAGATAAAGCGGCAGGAGACTACTTAAAAGGCGATAACGTAACCGTTTACGCCCCCGCCTTAAACGGCAAGATAGTGACCGAACTTAAGCTTACCTATAACGGCGGCAGCAAAATAATAAAGGGCAATTACGATATCGTTAGCGGCAAAACGGCGTTCAACTTTACCCACGTTTACGGCAACGTGACTATCGGCGTAAACGCCGCGGTAGACGGAGACGCGATAAGCGGCACGCTCACGGGCGCAAGCGACTATCAAAGCGTAATAACCGTCTTAGGCGGCGCGCTAAGCGGCGAATACGCGGGGCTTATCGGCGCAGACGGAAGGTTTAGTTTCGTCGTTCCGAAGGGAAGTTTAGGTATAGCGTTCGTATGCGGCAACAAACTTGCCGTCATACCCGTAACCGATACGGGCGCGATGACGAATTTGTCTGCAAACCTTGCGGATAACGCAAACATACTCGGAAGCGTTACCCTAAACGGGCGCAGGATAACTTCGAAAGCGACGATTGACTACGAAACCCTTCAAAAAATCGCGAACGGCGAAAAATTCGCCATAAAATCAGACCTTAGTTCGAAAGAGTTCGGCAGTGCGGAAAGAAGAGAGTACGCGGCGATATTAACTTCGAGCGTATCGGACGGCGACTTAACCGTAACGGGAACGCTTAGCGCGAACATCGCTTACGGAAAGTCTGGGCTTATGATAACCGACGGCGAAAATATGATATCCGTTCAGCTCGGCGCGGGCGGAAACGTAGGCAACTTATACGTAAACTACGGCGCGTTTAACGAGGGCGGCAGGTTCGACGTTAAAAAGTCTGTCGCAGATCTACCGGGTACGCCCGTAACGGGTCACGGGTTTTCCGATATCGCGCTTAAACTCGTTAAGACAAGCGGCGGCTTAAAGGTTTATATTAACGAAAAGCAGTTTATAGAAATAACTAACGAAAGTTTAGGCGAAGAGTTCTTCGTAAGCGGCAAAGAGTATTGCTTCGGCATCGTTTCGACCATGCTTGCGGGCGATATATACAACAAAACTACCATACAAAACAACTAAAAAATCAAACTATATCCGCCCGTTTCCCTACGGGGCGGGCGGAATAAATAACCGCAAAGCGGATAGTTTTGCGGAAAATAAAAGGGGGTAACGATGAAACTAAAAGCAAAAGTTTTCGCACTGACGCTTATTTTGTTTGCGTTGTTTGCCGTGCCGATTCTGACAAGTTGCGGAAAGCAAAATTCCGACAATAACGCGACCGACGAAGTTAAAACTTACACCGTGACTTTTGTCGTTGACGGAGCGGAAACGGGAACGCAACAAATTAAAGAAGGCGAAAAGGCGGTTAAACCCTTAGACCCCGAAAAAACGAATTACGTTTTTGTCGGCTGGTTTAACGGGGATACCGAATGGAATTTCGAAACTATGCAGGTGAGTAACAGCATTACGCTTACCGCTAAATGGACGGCGGAATTTACGCCGCCGTATCTACCGCGAAGTTAAAATACAGGGGATTAAAAATGAAAATATATGAAAAACCGATATTTGACGTAACCGTAATTGCGTTAAGCGACGTAATTACCGACAGCGCGTACGATAACGACGCCAAAGACGTCGATTGGATGAATATCGACGATATCTTTAATCAGTAAAAACGGGGGTATTTATGAAAACTTTAAAGAAAAACAAATTTTTATTAGCGATACTGTTCGCCGTATTTGCGGCGGCAACGGCGGCTATATGCTTAGGTTTGCCGAGTATTAAATCTGCGCGGGCAGAATCGCTCGTTCAGGAAACGTTCGTGATGGAAGACGGCGTTTCGGCAAAGCTATCTTTGGGCGGCGGCGTGCGCTTCCGCGTAAAAATGGACAGTGTGACGAAAGACAATATTTTAAACGACAGTGAAGCGGAGCTTCAGATAATCGTCGCCCCCGAAAGCTATTTCGATAGTAACGTTGCCGAAACAAACAGCGTTAAAATAACCGTTGATAAACAAAAAATTTATAAGGGCGAAAACGACGATTTTTACTATGCGAACGGGTGCATAACCGATATAAAAGTCGATAACAGAACACTCAACTTAAAAGCTATTGCAAAAATAGTTAAAGGAACGGAAGAAGTCGGTAAAACCGCCGTGAACGATTTAGCCGTCGGCAATATGCGCGACGTTTTGGTGTCAGCCGTTTTAGACGCGAGCGGCGACTATGAAAAAACAATTGCAATTATGCCCGCGTATAGTTGGTTCGGTACGGAAGACTACCCCATAACCATAACTTCGCTTAACGACTATAACGCGCTCGTTAAAAAAATTAACGGCGGCGCGACCGAGTTTGACGGCAAGTTTGCAACGTACAGCGAAGCGTTCAAAAATATGGAAGGTGCAACCGCGCTCGAAAGCGGCAAAACCGCGCCCAAAGGAATTTATTCCGTAATTTTAGAATCGAACGGCGGGTCGGTCGATACGCTTAACAAGTACGTAGAAGGCACCGCCGTAACTTTACCCACTCCGACTAAAACGGGTCACAACTTTATGGGCTGGTTTATAAGCTCTGCGTTTGACGGCGAGCCTGTAACCGAAATATCGGCGGGTGACTACGGCGACAAAACTTTCTTTGCCAAATGGGAAGCAAAAACCTACACCGTAACTCTTAACGCAAACGAAGCGACGGAATGCGGCGAACTTACCGCATACACTTACGGCACCGCCGCAACCTTGCCCGTTCCTACCAAAACGGGGCACGACTTTATGGGCTGGTTCGATAACGCCGAATTTGCGGGTGACGCGGTAACCCGGATTTCCGCAACCGAAACGGGCGACAAAACTTTCTTTGCCAAATGGGAAGCAAAAACCTACACCGTAACTCTTAACGCAAACGAAGCTACAGAATGCGGCGAACTTACCGCATACACTTACGGCGCGGGCGCAACTTTGCCTGTACCGACCAAAACGGGCTATAACTTTACCGGCTGGTTCGATAACGCCGAATTTGCGGGCGACGCGGTAACCCAGATTTCTGCAACCGATATGGGCGACAAGACCTTCTACGCCAAGTGGGAAATCATAACCTATCAGGTTAAATTCTTAAACGCCGACGGAAGCGTTTTGCAAAGCAGCGAAGCAGACTACGGCACCGTTCCCGAATATGCGGGTACGCCTACCATAGCGAGCAATAGATACGTTTACACCTTTAACGGTTGGAATAAAGAACTGACCGCCGTAACGGGCGAACAGCTTTACATCGCAACATATACAAAAGCAAGCAAAGAAGCTTATAGTTGCACTTACAGCAGCGCGCATACCGACTATTCTTTTGAAGAAACGGCAACGGCTGACGATGGTGTAGAGTGGAATGTCACGATGGAAGCTACCAAAAACTTCTATCATAACGGCGGCGTTAAACTCGTATCTACAACAGGCGATTATATTACCATAACCAACGCGCCCGACGCCGAAAAAACTATTTATACCCAGTACAACGGCGACTTGACGAAAGGTTACGTGGAAAACAAAGGCTACGCAAAAGGCGGCGGTGAAGGCGCGTTTACGATGACCTTTAAGTTTGCGAAAGTAAACGGCAAAATTTACTGTTATGCGGACGGCAGACTTATCGGTTCTTACAGCAGCACGGAAGCCGCAGGAATGTTTTCGGAAGGAGCCGTTCTTACGGCAAGTACGTTCAGGGGCAATGCCGATACCGAAGTTCTTAAATTTACCGTAACGCTCGATAAAACTTTCGCAATAGCCGGTAATACCGAAAACACCAACGAATTCAGTGTCACCGCGACGGGTAACTTTACATTCACCGCGACTATACAAGGTACAGGATTATACACCGAAGCGGGTATAAGAGTGAAGTGCGGAGATGATTTCATTAACATTTATTCTCACACTTATAACGGCAACAATACTAACTTTAACTTTGACGGTTGGAATTATCCCACTCCAGGCGGATGGGCGATTGTAAACTTACAAAATAGTGATAAAGCGGTTTATAAAGTCGTTAAAACGGATGAAAAAATGTCTTTCTATCTTAACGATATACTCGTATTCGAGTTCGATAAAACCTATCACTTAGCTTTGGATTGGGGCAACCGCTTCTTCAAAGAAGGCGCGGTGTTCTCGTTCGGTTTATACACCAAGGCGGGCGCAGGCGGCACCGGTTACGCTTGCGACGTTAATATCGACTACGCAAACTAAAACTTAAATTATTTACCGTGCCCCTTACGGGGCGCGGTAAATTAAAGTAAATTAAACATTAAATATTAAAAATCGCCCTTACATAGCGGCGCAATTTCGCCCGTATATTTGCGGGCGACACCATAAGTGAATACTCAGGAGTTTAAAATGTCAACAATCAGATTTGAAAACGTCAATAAAATTTATCCTAACAACGTTCAGGCGGTGTTCGATTTTTATCTTGACGTAAAAGATAAAGAATTCGTCGTTTTCGTAGGTCCGTCGGGCTGCGGAAAATCAACTACCCTTCGCATGCTTGCGGGGCTTGAAGAGATAACCGACGGCAAAATTTATATCGACGGCGAGTGCATAAACGACGTGGAAGCGAAAGACAGAAACATCGCGATGGTTTTCCAGAACTACGCGCTTTATCCGCACATGACCGTTTACAACAATATGGCGTTTTCGCTTAAAATGCGCAAAAACTTAGCACCCGTGATGAACGAGGACGGCACGCAGCTTTTAATTACCGACAAGCCCGAAATAGCGCGCCTTAAAAAAGAAATAAATCTGATTAAAAAATCCTGGTATTTAGACCCGACGATAGTAGAACTTAACGATAAAATTCGTAAACTTAAAATTTACGCGAGCAAAGCCGCTATTAAAAAGGGCAAAGAAGTTAAGGTTACCGATAAAGAAGAAATCAAAAAACTAACGGCGGAAATAAAAACTCTTCAAAAAAGTTATAAACAAAACCCGCCCGCGCTTTGCGTTGAAGAAATTAAAAAGCGCGAAGATAAAATAGCGGAGCTTTTAAAAACCCCTTCCGCGCCCGCTTTTATTAAGGTTAAAATTCCTAAAGACGAAATAGACCAAAAAATAAAGGCGGCGGCTGAAAAATTAGGTCTTACCGAATATTTACAGCGTAAACCTTCCGCGCTTTCGGGCGGACAAAGGCAAAGGGTCGCGCTCGGCAGGGCTATTGTCAGAAACCCGCGCGTGTTTTTAATGGACGAGCCTCTTTCGAACCTTGACGCGAAACTAAGAGTGCAGATGCGCTCCGAAATAATTAAAATTCACAAAGCCGCAAACACCACCACCATATACGTTACTCACGACCAGACCGAAGCTATGACCATGGCGGACAGGATAGTTATAATGAAAGACGGCTACATTCAGCAAATCGGCGCGCCCGTCGAAATTTATAACTACCCCGCAAATATTTTCGTCGGCGGGTTCATCGGCAACCCCGCAATGAACTTTTTGAACGGCAAAATAACGGGCGGCAAGTTTATTGCGGACGGCGACGAAAAATTCACCCTTTCCGTCAAAGATATTAAAGGCATAGCGGACTACGAGGGTAAAGAAATAGTACTCGGCATACGCCCCGAAGACATCGGGATTGTAACCGACAAAACCGCAGACTTTAAAATGACTTGCGATATATCCGAACTTTTAGGTTACGAAAGAATAATTTACGGATATATAGGCGCGCAAAAATTCATCGTCAAAGTCGGCGCGGACGAAACGGTTAAAGAAAACGAAAGTTATTCGTTTAAAATAAACAAATCTAAAATTCACTTCTTCGATAAAGAAACGACTAAACGCGTCAATTAGCGTGCGGCTTTTTAAGTTTTTATGGACAAGTATAAGCAAATAGAGAACCTTTTTGAAGATTTTAAGCATATATCGGGCGAATTTTCAGGCGACCTAAAATATTTTGACTACGTCGCCCCCGACAGCATGCATTCGGGGATAACCGCGCTCGGCTACGGCAAGCGGCTTAAGCTTAGTTGCGTCGACGTAACGAACGCCCCTTTAAGCGTTAAATTCAATCTTAAAAAGGCGGAGCTTAGCCGCAGGTTTTACGTGCGCTTAACCGCCTGCATGCCGAACTGGCGCAAGTATTTAAACAACTTAAAAATCACCGTAAACGGGCAAACCGTTTACGACAGCGACAAAACGCTTTTTGAAAACGTTTGCGTGGGCTGGCCGGTTACTTACTATCCGTTCGATAGCAAAATGCTTAAAGCGGGCGAAAATATAGTAACCGTTTCGACGAGCAATATATCGGGCGGCGGGCTGTACGTTGCGAAACTTTCCCTTTTAACTCTTCCCGAAATCAAAGATTTTACGCAGATATCCTCACTAAGATACGCGCGGCTTAATAACCCCTTTACCGTTGCCGTTAAAAGCGAAAAAGACGTTAAAGTTTTAAAAAGCGTCGGGCTTAAAATAGACGAAATTAAAAAAAGCACGCTTAGCGGCTCGATAATTTTAATAAAGTGCCGCGCTTACGATAAAAGCGTTTGCCTTACTTTGGGCGCGGGCGATAAAACCCTTGATATAGTTTGCCCCGTAATCGTAGCGGAAAGCGACGATAAGTTTTTAGTCGGCGCGGATAACGACGATTATCGGCAAGATTATTCCGAAGAAGGCACCCGTATCCCCGAAATTTTCGCGCTTACGGCAATGGGTAATTATTTTCAGTTCCGCCCGTCGCTATATAGAAGCGCGGCGGAATTGCCCGACAAGCAAACTTTTATAAACCGCATAAAGTGGCTTTACGATTTTAATATTAAAGTTTCGATTTGCGACCCAAAGAACGATATAGGTTATCTTGCGGACGTAAACCCCGATATGTTCGAGGGGAAGCACTGCCACGAAACGTATCTTTATTTTTCGGAATTCGTAAGGGGGTCGGAGTGGGGTTGCGGTCACTTTTTTATCGATATGGATAAAATCGGGAAAGCGAAAACTTACGGCGAGTGCAAAAAATTATATTTAGACGCGCTCGACAAAATGCTTGCGGCTCAGCACGCGGACGAGTTTTATTCGTCGTGCGGGTGTCCGTCGCTGCTCGTTTTTTACGAAGCGCCAAAGTTTAAGCGCATAACTATGGAACCCGTGTCCGGCGTGAACCTTTTAACGGGCGCGACCCGCGCGGCGGCAAACGGCAAGCGGTGGGGCGCGCATATCCCTATAAGTTGGTATTACGGCTACTATAACGACGCGTGCAAAGCGCGTAAGTACCGCAACACCATGTTTTACTGTTACTTAAACGGCGCGGACTACGTGTACGCCGAAAACGGGCTGTTTAAAACTCAAAGCATGTCGCGCGAAGATTGGGACACAGAGTTTTCGATATTAAACCGCCGCTACACGCGCGAAATGTTCGATTATTCTATAACCCACCCGCGCGTAGGAAAATTGCAAATACCTTTTGCCGCGGTTTACGGCAACAACGAGTATATTTTGTGGCAAAAATCAAGCCGCATCCCCGAGCTTAAAGACGCTAAAGACTGGGATTTGAACGTTTGGGGCAAGTGGAAAGATAAATGCGTTTACGGCTGTTGGCGCGCTATCGAAGCGTGGCTTCCGACAGCCGAAAACCAGAACACCGTTGACGACGAGTTTAACCTCTCCCTTCACTCGGGTTCGACTTTCGGCTCGGTTGACGTAACGCCGTACGAAAGCGATTATAACAAGTATAAATTCATTGCGTTTTTTGGGTGGAACACTTATGAAGCCGGGCTGAAAACCAAACTATACGGCTACTTATCGGGCGGCGGAACTGCGCTTATATCTTATTGCCATTTTAACAAAACCGATAATGCAAATGATAAATTTTCGTACGATAATCAAGCCGTCAAAGACCTTACGGGGCTAACTTTTCACCAAATTATCAACGATTACGGCACCGTTAAAATCGGAGATAAGAGTTATAATTTAGGCGGAATAAAGTTATTTTCTTCAAGCGTCGCCGTGGGCGACAATTCCGTCGAGCCGTTTATAGTAAGCGATAGCGGAAACGTTATTTTCTACCGCAAAAAAACAGGCTACGGCACGCTTTACTTCTGCACCTTTGCCGAATATTACGGCGATAACGAAGAAGCCGTTAATATAATGAAAGCGGCGGCAAAAGAGATTTCTTACACCGTTTGCTCGTCTTATATAGACAATGTAAACGTCGCTTACACCGAAAGGCTGACGGATAGCGGCGAGCGGATATTTAATTTTATAAACATGTCGACAAAGAGCGAAAACGAGCAGAGTTTTACGCTTACCGTTCTTGACGGCGACAAAAAAATCATTAAACCTTTAACCGTTAAAACGGACGAAATAAAGGAGTACGTTTACAAAAGATGATAACTTGTTCTGATTTTGAAAAGTATGCGACGGGTAAAATAAAAGACTACGCGCCTTTTATAAACCACGGCGAGGTTTATAAAGTAAAAATTAACGGAATAGATATTCCCGTTTACGAATGTAATATTTCTAAATTCCCCTTTAATAAAGTTTATGAAGGCTTTCAGCGCCCCGAGTCTCAGACCGAAAAGGCGTATTTTATAAACCTTTTCAGCGACGAACCGCTAAGCGTAGAAGTCACCCTTTCGGGCGTAAAGGCGGGGGCTGAAACGGCAAAACTAAAACCCTACGCGTTCGGCGTAACGCCGAATTTAAACGGCGATAAAGTTAGTTTTAAAATTAAGCGTCACGGCTTTTTCGCGCTGCATATAAACGACCATCACAACCCCCTTTATATATTCAATTCCGAAATTATCACCCCGCCCGAAAAAAGCGAAGTAACCTACTTTGTGGGCGCGGGAGTTATAAGGAAAGATTTCCGCTTAAAAAGCGGCGAGTCGCTTTATATTGATAAAGACGCTTACGTTTACGGCAATATTTTAATCGAAAACGCCGAAGCCGTTAAAATTTACGGCGGCGGGGTGTTGGACGATTCGTACGAAGAAAGGGGGCTCGGCTCGTGCTACCGCTTAACCGAAGATACGCCGGTAGGCGTCGGCAACGTTAAAATCATAAACTCGAAAAATATCGAAATAAGCGGACTTTCTTTTGTTAATTCGGCGTGCTTTTCGATAGGCTCCGAAAGCAGCGAAGATATTAAAATCGACGGCGTTAAAGTGTTCGGCCACTGGCGATATAACACCGACGGCATAGACTTTATGAACTGCCGCAACGTCACCGTAAAAAATAGTTTCGTAAGCGTGTTTGACGACTGCGTTTGCGTAAAAGGCATAGCTTACCGCTCGCGCGATATCTATAACTTTTTGTTCGAAGATTTGGTTTTATCTAACGACTGGGGCAGAGCGTGCGAAATAGGGCTTGAAACTTTTGCCGATAATATAAGCGACGTAACTTTCAACCGCGTTCACGTTATCAAGTGCGACGACGTTGCTTTCGACGTTCAGAACGGCGACTTTGCGCACGTTAAAAACGTTAAATTTTTAAACTCTACGCTCGAGTGTGAAAGTTACTACACCCCGCACGAACTTCAAAAAAGCATAAACGCCGCCTACACGCGCGGGGGCGAGGCAAACGTTACGCAACTTTTAAACGTAGTTAATTACAGAATGCTCGGTTCGATAAATTCCGACGTTATTTTCGGCTGGAATTACGATTTAGCGGATAAAGGCGAACTTGCCGCCGTGAACGAAGATATAACGCTTGAAAATATAAATGTTTATTACGACGAAAAACTCGGCAAAGCGGACGGCAAATACAGGCTCCCCATAGTCGTCGAGAGCGTAATCGGCGGCAAAAAACATAAAAACGTAACCGTTAAAAACGTCACCGTAAACGGCGAAAAGCTGACGGGTAAAAACGCCGATATAACCCTTAAAGGGGTCGAAAACTTTGTGATAGAGTGAGATATGATTTTTACAGTTTTACCGACCTTTTTATTGCTTGCTATTTCTACGCTCGCAACGTCGCTTAATTCGGCGTACGTTGCCCTGTACGATAAAAAACGCCACTTTTTCGAGTACCAGAAGTACCTTGATATGTGCTTAATATCGCTTTTTACCGCGCTTACCTTGTTTATTTTCGGCGGGTTTAAGTTTTCGTCTTCCGTATTTACCGCGCTTTCGGGCGCGGCGTTCGGGGCGGTTGCAATGCTTAACTTACTTGCGGTAAGGTGCGCGTATAAAGAAGGACCTTTGGCTCTTACCACGGTGGTGGTGAATTTTTCAACGGTGTTTACCTCTTTATCGGGCGCGGTTTTATTCGGCGAAAAGTTTAACCCTTTAATTTTAATAGCCATTGCGTTTTTGATAACTTCGTCGGTCTTTTGTTCTAAAAAAAGCGGCGATGAAAAAAAGGCGAATTTAAAGTGGCTTATATACTCTATGCTCGCGATGCTTTCGTGCACGGGGATAGGATTGATGCAAAAAACGCACCAGATAAGCGCGCATAAAAGCGAAGTTATCCCCTTTTTGATAATCGCGTTTTTAACCTGCGCGGCGCTTTCCGCCTTAGTCGCCGCTATTACTCGAAAAGTAAGCCGCGACGAGATAATTAAAACGACCGAAGGTTTACAAAAAAGCGAAAAAGAATTGGTTTTTTCAAAAAAGCCGATACTCAGTTTAGTTTTGTACGCGGCTTTGTCGGGCGTTTTTACGTCGATAGAACATTCTTTTAACCTTTATTTGTCGGGCGTTATGCCGACGGCTGTATTCTTCCCCCTCGTAAACGGAATACCGCTCGTGTTAAGCATAGTTTTCGGCTTTATTTTATTAAAGCAAAAACTCAGCAAAAATCAGTTAATCGGGCTTATGTCGGGCGTTTTGGGGATAGCCTTCGTAATAATTCTTACGGTTATAGGTTAAATATATTTAAAAGGGCTTTTTGGCAGCATAAAAGCCTTGTAAAGGTATAGTTATGGATAAATATTCAGATAAGCAAATCGAACAACTCGAAAAAAACGAGGCGTTAAAAACCGTAGGCGTAGATAAAGAAGAATTTATAAGGTTTTTGACCTATAAAAGCCACTATCCGATAAAAATAATAATGGTCGGCAAAACCTACCCGAGCGACAACTATTACGTCTCGCGTGAAAAGTCGGATATATCGGTTATGGAATATATAAATTCGGGCGAAGGCTACATTTATATAAACGGCAAAAAGACCTTGGCGCACCAGGGCGATTTCATATACCTTAAAGAAGGCGCGAAGCATAATTACAGGTCGAAGCCCGATAACCCTTACACCAAAACGTGGGTGAACTTCAATTCCGAGATAATGGACGCGCTTGCCGAAAAGGTGGGCGTTGCCGACGCGGTTATGATTCGCTGCCCAGAAGTCGGCACCATGTTCGATTCGATTATAAACACTTCCGCTAACATAGATATAAACTCGTCCGTCGTCAACGCGATTTTTCAGCTTATGATATCCATAATTCTCCGCGCGGGGGACGAGCTTAACATGGAAAGCTCGTACACGCTTGCGGATAAAATAAAAGAACTTTTAGACTGCTCTATATACAACAACAAAAACATAAGCGATATAAGCAACGAACTCAAATATTCCCGCCAGCAGGTTTCAAAAGCGTTCATTAAAAAATTCGGAATGACGCCTATCGAGTATCTTAACGACAAAAAGATTAAAACGGCGATGCTTGCGCTTAAATATTCGAATATGTCTATAAGCGATATATGCAATATGTTAAGTTTTTCGTCGCAACAGTATTTTTCGCTCTTTTTCAAGAAAAAAACGGGGCTTAACCCCATCGCTTACAGAAAGAAGTGTTGCAGGGGATTCGTCCCCGACGATAAGGACGACGATTAGCAGGACTATCGTTTTAAACGTTGGTTGAATATGCGACCGAACGGGCATACCCGAGCCGTTTTCGGCGGGGCGCGGCAGCTTAATTTCGCCGCTTAAATTTTATGAAAAAATTACTTAACAAAAACGTATTGATTTTACTTATTGCCGAGTCTATTTTGCAGGTGATAGGTTTCACGTCGGGCAACAGCCAGTTTACTAATCTTTTGTACTCTCAGGGTTTTACGCCCGGCAACGTTTACTATTTAAGCGTCGCAAATACCGTCGGCGCGATAGCGATATACGTTTGCGGCATAATCGTCGGCAATAAGTTAAAATCCACCAAAAAGTGGGTTATAGTTTCGTATTTCGGATATTTTTTCACTATGGCAAAGTCTTTTTTCATAAATAACTTTGCTATTTCTTTATCTGCGCAGGTGCCGATTATCATATCCGCAAACTTTTTGTCAAGCCTTATAACGGGCATAAGATTCGTATTTATTTACAGGCTTTCGTTAAGCGTTATGGACGATAGCGTTTACGGCACGTTTTTACCCGTTCAGACGATTGTTATGGGTTTTATGTCTATAATATGTTCGTCCGTTTCGGCGTTGTTCGTCGCTAAGTTCAGCGCTAAATTTTTTATAAACTTAAACCTTGCTATTTCGTTGACGCTCACCGTTTACTGCATTATTTCGCTTTCGTTTATAAAATGCGGGGTTGAAAATACGGTTCCGCCCGAAAACCATTCGTTTAAAACTATAATAAAAGAGCTTGCCTACCCGATGCTTATACCGGATATTTTGAAGCAGTTCGGGTTTGCGGCGGCGATATCGTCAACGATTGCGATGTCGGTCGTGTACGGTATGAACGACCCGAAAACACTTGCGGTTATAGACTTTTGTTCGACGGTCGCGTTGTTTTCGTCTTCGCTGTTCGTTAAGTTTACGTTCATTAAAATAAAGGGCGTTTTAATCGCGCTTTTGCCGCTTGCGGTAGTCGTCCCCGCGGGGCTTTATTTTTCGGGCATACACGCAAGCGTGCTTTTTTACGCGATATTTTCCTTTGCGGCGTACTTTTTGCTTTACTTTTTCGGCACGGCAACGCCGCTTATCTGGACGAAAAAGGTTGATAAAAGCAAAATGTCGTCGCGCTCGTCGGCTATCCAGCTCGTCACTAACGGGACGGCGATAGCGGCGTCGCTTATAATAGGTAAAGTCGTAGACACGTCTTTTTACTACCTTTTGTACGTAATCGGCGCGGCGTGCTTGTTGATTTCGATGATTTGTTACGTTAAATACGTCAGCCGCGAAGATGACAAACTGTTTTAGCGGCGTATACGCCGAATTTACGGGAAACGATATGGAAAATAAAGTTGCGCTTACGGTGTTGGCGGACGGGGCGTTTTGCGAAAATTTAAAACTTGCAAAAAGCGCGGGGTTTAAGTATATAAACGTAGGCTTCGGGAGTTTTTGGCAACTTTTAACCGAAAAAAACTGGCAACAAACCGCCGAAACCATATTAAACGCGCTCGAAAGTAACGGCTTGAGTGCTATAAACACCCACGCCCCTTATTACGATTTAAGGTTAAGCAGCGAAATTCAGGACGAAAACTTAAACGAAGCGCAGATGTTGTGCCTTAAAGTCAGCAAAATTTTAGGGGCGAGCGTTTGCGCCTTTCACCCCCGCACGCGTTTTACCGGCGGCGAAAATTTAAACATTGCGTACCTGGATAACATCAAAAACTTTGCGCCGCTTGTAAACGAAGCGAAAAAGCAGGGCGTTGCGATAGGTATCGAAAACCTGCCCAAATTCCCCGAATGGCACCCCGTTTTTTATTCGTGTTACGTTTCAGACCAGCTGCGGCTGATAGATTATTTCGGCGACCCGTCAGCCGTATGCGCGGTGTGGGATACGGGGCACGCAAACCTTATGAAGGCGGAGCAGACCGAGTCGATAAAAACGCTCGGCACGAGAATTAAGGCGACCCATATACACAACAATTTTAAAGACGGCGATAAGCATTTTGCCCCGTCGGTCGGCAATATCGACTGGGCGGCGGTCGCAAAAGCGTTTAAGAGCGCAGGGTATAGCGGATATTTTACGAGCGAAAGTAACCTTTTAAGCGGGGACTTAGGCGGCGAATATATAAAGCATATCTACGACTGTTTAATTAAAATAGAAAAACTTTTTAACGAAGCGTAAATTGATTGGAAATCGGCGGCGCGGTTTTGCTTTAAAAATCGCGCCGCTATTTTTATATGTTTTTAAAAGGCCGCTTTTCGCAGAACTTTTTCCTTTTTTTGATATAAACTTTATAATCTCTTGAATTAGTTGAAAAAATTATTTATAATTATAACGTTAATTTATATCCGTTTACTAATTAAAACGCTGAAAGGAGAATCAGAATATGAAAGGCTTAATGATAGATTGTTCGCGGAACGCGGTTATGAACGTAGAGTCGATAAAAAAATTAGTGCTTACAATGGAAAAGTTGCGCTACGACACGCTGCTTCTTTATGTGGAAGACACCTACGAGATTGAGGGCGAGCCGCTTTTCGGGCATTTAAGGGGCAGATATTCTAAAGCGGAACTTAGAGAAGTTGACGCTTTTTGCAATGCGCATCATATCGAACTCGTGCCCTGCATACAAACGCTGGCGCACCTTAACGCCATTTTCAAGTGGCACGACGCGTACGATAAAATTAACGATTGCGACGATATTTTGCTCGTTGACGACGATGAAACATATAAACTTATCGACCGCATGCTTTCGACTATGGCAAGTTGTGTAACTTCCCGCAAAATAAACGTCGGTATGGACGAAGCGTTTATGCTCGGCTTCGGGAATTATCGTCGCAAACACGGCGTGGTCGACAGGGCGGAACTTATACTCCGCCACTTAAACAAGGTTTGCAACATTGCGGCTAAATACGGGTTCGAGCCTATGCTCTGGGCGGATATGGTTTGCTACTTAGCGTCGGGAAGCGAAGATTATTATGGTCAATTAACGGTGGAAGCGACTAAAAAATTTGCCGCAAATTTACCTAAAAATCTATCTCTTATCTACTGGCATTACGTAAAAGCGAGCAGTGAGCATCATAGCGCGACAATCAGGCGTCTTAAAGGGTTTGGAAGGGATATTATGTTTGCGGGTGGCGCATGGTCGTGGAACGGCTTTGCGCCGAATAACGCTTATAGCATCGAAAACACTAAGCCTGCCGTTAAGGCGTGCCTTGATAACGGGGTTAAAGATATATTTCTTACGCTGTGGGGCGACGACGGCGGCGAGTGCTCGCGCTTTGCAATGCTTCCAACGATAGTTTATACGGCGGGCATTTTCGAAAACAAAACCGTAGAGCAAATAAAAAAAGACTTTTTCGATATAACCGGGATGAATTACGACGACTTTATGATTCTCGACGAAATGAACGAAAGTATGCCCGGCGACGTCGAGAAAAACACCGAGTGTTGCTTTGCAAACAACAAGTACACAAAGTTATGGCTATATAACGACCCGTTTTTAGGAATGGCAGATTACAGGGTCACGGGCAAAGAAAACGCACACTATAAAGAAGTTTACGATAAACTTATGCGCGTAAACGTGACTGATGAATATAAACCGCTTTTTGCGTATGCGGCGGCACTTGCGGACTTGCTTTCAGTGAAAGCGGAACTCGGCGCAAACACGAGAAAGGCTTATAATTCGGGCGATAAAAATTTATTGAGAGAGGTTGCCGAAACGCAGTATTCGTCGGCTATTGAAAAGTTAAATGAATTTTATAAAGAGTATCGCGATTTTTGGTTTTCCGAAAACAAGCCGCACGGCTTCGATATACAGGACGTCCGTCTCGGCGGGCTTATGCAACGCTTAAAATCCTGCAAAGAAAGACTTATCGACTACTGTGACGGCAAAACGGAGCGTATCCCCGAACTTGAAGAACCCGTGGTCGCCGCCCGCCGTTACGCAACCTGGGGCGGAATGGTTTCGCCCAACGTAATAACGCATATTGTTTAGATATGATATAAACTATAAGAAGTAAAGTTTTTGTCTTACGATAAAAACTTTTAAAACCCTGACGGGTTTTTCGCAAAAACTTGCGTTTTTGCCTTCTTAGTTTGAAATACGGCGAAGTTGCAACCCATTGCAAGCAAATTTGCAACTTCTTGTAGTATAAAGACTAAGTATAATTTAACGCCGCCGATAACTTTAATATCGGCGGCGCGGTTTTTGTTTTAAAAATCGCGCCGCTATTTTCGGTTATCGCTTGCTAAACCGCAAGCGGCGTTATATACTTGTTTTAAACTACAAAGGCGGTGTTTTATGCATTCAAGAGATTTGGTTTTCCCGGGCGGCAAAATTAAAGCCGTTACGCTTTCGTACGACGACGGCGTTATTTACGATAAAACGCTTTGCGAAATCATGGCGCGTTACGGCGTTAAAGGGACTTTTAACATAAACAGCGGCTGGTTTTCGGCGGATGAAAAAAGAATGAGCGAAGAGGAAACCTTCGAACTTTACGATAAATTTAATATGGAAGTCGCTATCCACGGCGAAGACCATAAAATGTACCACAAAATCGCGCCGTCGAACGTTATGCTCGATATTATTAAAGACAGGGTTTTTTTGGAGAAAAAGACGGGTAAAATCATCAAAGGCATGGCGTACCCTTACGGGCGGTTTACCGCGGACGTTAAAGAGATTGCAAGGCTTGCGGGGGTTAAATACGCGCGCACCACAAACTCGACCCACACGTTCGATTTGCCTGCGGACTGGCTCGAACTGAACCCCACCTGCCACCATAACGACAAGAAATTGAGCGAACTTACAGACTTGTTTTTAAGTAAAACCAAGTCGCAAAAATATCTGCCCGCGGCAATGTTTTATTTGTGGGGGCACGCTTACGAGTTCAACAACGACGATAATTGGGATGTAATAGAAACTTTTTGTAAGAAAGTAAGTGCGCAAAAAGACGATATATGGTTTGCGACGAACGGCGAAATTTACGATTATTACTTAGCGTACAGCCGTCTTGAATTTTCCGCCGACGAAAGTTTTGTGTCTAACCCGACGCTTATAAACGTATCGTTCAGAGATTACGTTAAAGATCCCGAAAAAATATACACCGTTAAAAGCGGCGAAACGCTTACGCTAAAATAAGCGTTAATTAAAAAGCCGCGCTAAGCGTCTGAAAACCCGCTTAGACGTCATTTTGGGAACGCCCGTTGCGGCTTTGAAATCGCTTGCTACCCGTCCGCAGACCGCCCGATGCGGCTTTAAAACTGCTTTAAAACCGCTTAAAAACTCTGCAAAACGTAAAAAATTTTGCAGGCCTAAAATAAATTTTTAATTCTATTTTTAATTCCAAAAACTAAGCGCGGATAATCACCGCGCTTTTTGCGTGCTGAAAATTCAGCATAAAAACGCGTAATTTTTAAAACTCTACCGGCAAGAGATTTATAGTAGAGTGCGGGTAAATTTAAAATAGAGCGCTAAAAAATAAGTGTAGAGTTAAAATTATTTTCTTTTTAACGCTTGTGGTGTACAATAAACTTAAATAAAAATCGTCGTCGGCAAAAGGCGGCGTAAACCGAGCGGGAATCGAGCCCCGTCAAGCCTTAAAGGCGCAAAACAAAAAGCGGAGTTTATGAAAAAAGAGCGCAAAGTAATTTATTATAACGACGAACTTAGCGACGAGTTTTCGTCCGCAAAGATAACGCCGATAAAAATAAACGCTAAGTACAGGTACTTGCGCGACAACGTTTTTGAAAAAGCGCTTTCGTTTTTTTTGTATCGCGTAATCGCAACCCCGCTTTCGTGGCTGTTTTTGAAAATGAAATTCAAGCATAAAATCGTCGGGCGGCAAAAAATAAAAAAATTCAAGGGCGCGTACTTTATGTACGGCAACCATACGAGCGCGGCGGCAGACCCGTTTATACCGAGCATGGTTGCTTTCCCTAAGGAGGTTCACGTAATCGTGCACCCCGCAAACGTTTCTATGCCCGTTTTAGGCGTTGTAAACAGATATATCGGCGCGTTGCCGCTCCCGGGGGACCTTAAAGCGAATAAGAATTTTCTGGAAGCGATCGATAAGCGCGTTAAGCAAAAAAAAGCGATTTGCATCTACCCCGAAGCGCATATATGGCCGTATTACACGGGCATCCGCCCGTTTATAGACAGGTCGTTTCACTATCCCGTAAAATACGGCGCGCCGGTCTTTACGTTTACCGACGTGTATAAAAAGCGGGGTAAGCGCGGGGATAAATTCACTCCGAAAATTATTACTTACGTTGACGGGCCGTTTTATCCCGATAATACCCTTCCCGCAAAAGAGGCTCGGTCAAAGCTTCGCGACGAAGCGTATAACGCGATGTGCGAGCGCAGTAAACTGAGCGACTACGATATGATAGTCTACTTAAAAAACCCCGCCGCGGACGAGCGACACGCCCCCGCCGCAACCGATAAAGACCTTAAAGGAGACAGCGTTTGATAAACATATTATACACGGGCAATTCAAAAGTTTTCGACGGCGTGCTAACTTCGGTTTTGTCGATTTTAAAGCGGGAAACTATAAACCGCGAGTTTAACGTTTATCTTTTTACGATGGACGTTACCCGCATAAAACCCGACTATACCCCGATATCCGAAAGTCAAGCCGCGTTTTTGGAAAAGGTTTTAAAAGACTATAACAGTAGCAGCCGCGTTACGCTTATCGACGTTACGGAAACGTACGAAAAAGAGTTCGGTTACTCTCCGAACGAGGGCGCGTATTGTTCCCCCTACACTCTTATAAGGCTGTTCGCCGACGAGGTTGAAAACATCCCCGATAAGCTTTTATATCTTGACGTGGACCTTATGTTTATGAAAGATATAACGCTTTTATACGATACCGACGTTTCGGGATACGAATACGCCGCCGCGCGCGACCATTACGGCAAGTTTTTAATTCAGCCCAACTACATAAACGCGGGCGTTATACTTTTTAATATGGCGGAAGTAAAGCGAACGGGCTTGCTTAAAAAAGCGCGCGAGCTTATCAAAACCAAAAAGTTGGTGTTTGCCGACCAAAGCGCGATAATGCGTTCGACGACGAAGAAAAAAATGCTGCCGCAAAAATTCAACGACCAAAAGTTTTTGACTAAAAAAACGGTGGTCAGGCACTTTTCGAAGCGGCTCTTCTGGCTACCTTATCCGCACACCGAAAACATAAAGCAGTGGCAGGTCGAAAAGGTGCGCAAAAAATTCGGATATCCGATGCTTGACGATATCTATGAAGAATACTTTCGTTATAAAAACGAATTTGAAGGAAAAAATATTTAGTATGACAGTAAATCAAAAAAACTATAAAGCGGTTATCCCCGTGTTCTACGCGTGCGACGACGCTTTCGTCAAATACACGGTCGTGTCGATGAAGTCGATTTTGCTCTCCGGAGATAAGAACTGCTATTATAAATTCCATATTTTAAACGCGGGCGTAAGCGACGAAATGCGCGCCGCGGTTACGAGCGTTTTAGAGGAAAATTCGGAAGCCGTTTTTAACGACGTGTCGGACTACTTGACCGCGCTCAGCAAAAGCCTCCCGCTTCGCGACTATTATTCTAAAACAACGTATTTTCGAATGTTCATCGCCGATATGTTCAAAGAGTACGATAAAGTTATTTATATCGACAGCGACACTATCGTCAAAAAAGATATATCCGAGCTTTATTTTACCGACCTTAAAGACGATTACGTCGGCGCGGTGCCCGAAAAGGTTATGGCGGACAACGACGTTTACGGAACTTACGTCGAAAAAGTTTTGGGCATAAACAGGCATTTTTACTTCAACGCGGGCGTTCTGCTTATGAATACAAAAGCCTTCCGCGATAACGACGTGCTTAAAAAATTCAGCGAGCTTTTGAATTTTTACGACTTTAAGGTTACGCAGGACGAAGACTATTTAAATATTTTGTGTAAAGACCATATTACCTATTTAAACCCCAAGTGGAACAGCGAAATTTACTTCGGCTTGCCGACGACGGAAGAAGAAGTCGCTATTTTCCACTATATAATGGTGTCTAAGCCGTGGCATTATAAAGACTGCCCTTACGGCGAGTATTTTTGGAACGTTGCAAAACTCACCCCGGTGTACGGCGATATTTTAAAAGTTGCCGAAAGCTACACCGACGGCGAGCGTGAGCGCGACAGGCTTTGTTGCGAAAACTTAGCGAAGCTTGCTCAGAGCGAAATCGATAAAGAAGACGGATATTTGAATCTGGTGCGCAAAAAACAAGCCGCCGACAGGATAGAAGTCTTAAAAAGAATCGACGAGTACGAGCGGACGGGTAAGTTCGATTTAGACGTAGAGGACGACCCGCCGACGAAGCCGCTTTCGGGCGAAATTGACTACGCGCGCAAAAAACTTATAAACAAAATAAAAGCGAAGTACGCTTTTTCAAAGGCGCGCAAGTTTTTAAACGCCATTATAAAAGACAAAAAAATGATCGTCAAAAGCATCGAGGGGATTGATAATATCCGCTCGGTTGACGGCGGGGCGATTATAACCTGCAACCACTTCAACGCTTTCGACAGTTTTGCCATTCAACTTGCTTACGAGCAGGCGGACACCAAAAAACACAAGTTCTATCGCGTCGTCCGCGAAGGAAACTATACGAGTTTCGGCGGATTTTACGGATATCTGATGCGCAACTGTAACACCTTGCCGCTCTCTAAAAACCGTACGCAGATGAAAAAGTTTGCCGAAGCGATAACCGATATTTTAAACGACGACGGCTTCGTGCTCGTTTACGCCGAACAGAGCATGTGGTGGAATTACCGTAAGCCCAAGCCCTTAAAACGCGGCGCATTCTCGCTGGCGGCGGCAAACGGCGCACCGATTATCCCTTGCTTTATAACCATGCAGGATAGCGACGTTTTGGGCGAAGACGGGTTCTACGTTCAGGAATACACCATTCATATATGTAAGCCCATTTACCCCGATAAAAATTTATCGACGGGTGAAAACGTTGAAATTATGATGCAGAAAAACGCAGACGTGTGGAAAGACGTTTACGAAGATTTTTACGGCGTAAAATTAAGATATGCCGAAGAGTAAAAATTAAATATATACGTTACGTTTGCCCCGCGGAACAATTCCGCGGGGCAAATTTTTTTGCGGCAAGCGGTGCTTGCCGGGCCGTCGCGGCGTTATCGGCGCGCTAATCGGTAACCAAAATCGTAGCGGAAACATAAAATAATACAGGCGCGGTTTAAGCCGCGCCGTAACACAACGCTTTGACAATCAAAGCTAAAAAGCAAGGGTTTGCCTTGCTTAAAGGAGAAATTATGTGTAATTCGCGCTACGATGATTACGTGACGCCGCCTTTCGTGCGTTGCGATAGTATGGAACCTGATTTTTGTTATGCAAAACGCCCCGTCCGTCGCGCCGAGCCTTGCGATAAAACGCCGCCTTGCGGTTGCCGCAGACCGATGCCGCCGAAGTGCCCTTGCAAAAATCCTTGCGAAGCGAAAAAGTGCGACTGTTGCTGTTTGCTTGCCGTACTTATAGCAATTTTAATCTAAAAAAAGCGGAGCGGTTTAACCGCTCCGTTTTCAAATGTTTAGAGTTTTTAAAATTTACGTTTCGGGCTTTTCGTTTTGCTTTAAGCCCTTGTATCCGCATAATTTACGCGTTGTAAAACCCGTTTTTGGCGTCGATATAAGATTTTGCTATCTCGTCAACGATTTCGGGGTGAGAAAAACTTTTGTCGTATACTATTGCCGTTTCTCTTATCATACTTAAATTTTCAATCGGCAGTGAAACGAGCGAACCTTTGTTGACTTCTTTCAAACACGCGCTTTTCGACATAACGGTTACGCCGGCGTTTTTGCGCACTAAGTTTTTAATGGTGGAAACGCTGTCCACTTCGATAACGACGTTAAATTCGTCCAAAGACTCGCCTATCGCTTCGAGCGATGAAGCGAATTTCTCGCGCGTGGCAGAGTTCGGGAGTCTCAAAATTAAATTCTGCTTTTTAAGTTCCGATAACGATACGGTCGATTTTTTAGCGAGCACGCTGTCTTTCGAGACGACAAGGGTAAGCATATCGGTGTCTATAACGGTAAAATTAAAGGACTTGTTTGCGGGCTTACCCTCAAGAACTGCCATATCAAGCTCAAAGTTTTCAAGCATAGTATAAAGATTTTTTATATCGTCGGCAATAAGCGTTATATTTAATTTATCGTTTTCTTTGATGAGGCGGCTCATCGCGTCAATCATAAATCCGTTTTCTTGCGTGTGAGTGATTCCGATGCGGAATTTTTTGATTTCGCTCTTTGCGGTGCGGATGCGGTCGCGCATTTTTTCGGCTACGGCGCGCAGGCGTTTTGCGTATAATAAGGCTACTTCTCCTTCGTCGGACAGCGTCATTTCACCTTTTTTGCGCAAAAACAGCGTGCAATTAAGTTCTTCTTCAAGCCGCTTTATCTGACTTGTGACCGCGGGTTGAGTCAGCCCCGTAACTTCTCCCGTTTTTGTAAAACTTTTAGTCTCCGAAAGGGTTATAAAGGTCTGTAATTTTTCATCGAATATCGCCATAGAACTCACCGTTATAAAAATAATTTATAATACTGTAAAATATTATAATTTGACATTATGCTGACACTATTATAATATATCGCAATCGAAAATACAATAAAAACGGGTGAATTATGTTTGAAAATTTATCTCTCGCACCTAAAATTATAATAACCGTTTCCTTGATGCTGATAGCGGGGTACGGCTTTTCACGCGTGGCGAAATTATTAAAATTGCCTAACGTTACGGGGTACATCGTCGCGGGGATAGTTATAGGTCCGTTTTGTCTTAACTTAACGCCGAAAAGCGTGATTGACGGAATGAGTTTTTTAGCGGACGTCAGCTTGTCGCTTATAGCGTTCGGTACGGGAGAATTTTTCAAAATTTCCACTCTTAAAAAAAGCGGCGCGAAAAACGTAGTTTTAACTCTTTTTGAGTCGCTGTTTGCGTCAGCGGCGGTGTTTGCGGTTGCTTATTTGCTTGGGGCGGGTCTTGCTTTTTCGGCGGTTATGGGTGCGCTTGCCGCGGCTACCGCGCCCGCTTCAACCATGATGACCATTCGCCAGACGAAAGCGAAAGGAGAGTTTGTGGACACTCTTTTGCAAGTCGTCGCGTTGGACGACGCGGTCGGGCTTATTGCCTTTTCGGCGGCGATATCGGTGGCGACGGATTCCCTTTACGGCACCGTGAGTGCGTCAATAGTCGTAAAACCTATAATTTATAATATCGTAGCTCTTATATCCGGCGGGCTTTTAGGCGCGCTTTTAAAACTGCTTATCGGCAAACATTCGACCGACTCGCGCCTTATTATCGCCGTCGCGGTGCTGATGGGCTTCAGCGGTGCGTGTGCTTGCTTCGACGTGTCGCCCTTGCTCGGATGTATGGCGATGGGCGGGGTGTATATG